>NZ_DASZKT010000011.1:0-70361 GCF_035552695.1 Actinospica sp. | reverse complement strand
TGACACCAGAAGACGCGGCGCTGACCGCGATCGTCAAACCGATACCGAGCGCCAGGCCGAGCGCGATGACAAGGGCTTGGCGACTGCGCCTGCGCAGCTCCCGGCCCAGATAGGTGAAGAACATCTCTATGGCCCCTGATGAGTAGGTCGAGGACAGCCTTTACGACCTAGGAATCTGGACCTGGTGCCTTCGCGTGAAGTTAACTCCAAATGAGAATGGGATGAGTGCCTCAATCGTGATATGACTCTTGGCTTAATTTAAGGCAGGAAATGACGGCCGCCGAGGGCGCCGAGGGCGCCGCGCGTGGTTCGGACGCTCCGCTATGCTGGCCGGATCCTGGCGGCTGCGCCGCTTTGGGTCGGGAGACGGGGGCGAACCGCACATGTCTGATGGAGAGCCGGACGCCGTCGCGGCGGCGCGCGCGGAGCTCGCCGAGGCCGAGGGGGTCTTCGGGCCCGACCATCCGCACGTCACGAAGCTGCGGATCAAGCTCGCCGAGGCGCTGAACTCGGCCAGTCGGCACGCCGAGGAGCTGCCGCTGCGGGAGCGGGTGCTCGCCGATCTGATGGCCCAGCACGGCGCCGACCACAACGACACCGCGGTCGCCGCGCACAACTACGGATACTGTCTTTATGCGAACGACCGGCCGGACGAGGGCATCACGTACATCGAACGTGCCCGCCGGGATATCGCGCCCTTCGTGAAACCGCAGGGCCCCGCGCTTTTCTTCCTCTGCCGCAATCTGGCCACCGTCTACCAGGCCGCGAACCGCACCGGCGACGCGATCGCGCTGCTGGAGGAGATCACCGACGAGCAGCGCGATCTCACGGTGGTCGAGGTGACCGCGCTGCGCCGCGTCCGCGTGAAGCTGACCGAGCTGTACCGCGACGTGACCGGCCCGGGCACCGAGCTGGCCCGGACGAAGGGCGAGGCGCTCTGGCACCTGATCATGCGGAAGCAGGAGGAGAGCGCTGGTCCGGACGATCCGGAGACGCTGCGCGATCTCAACCTGTTCGCCGTCTGGTACGCGAAGACGGACCAGCAACGCAAGGCCCTGCCGCTCTATCAGCGCACCCTCGCCACGCGCGAGCGGGTGCTCGGCCGGGAGGACTCCGAGACGCTGCTCTCCCGCAGCAACCTCGGGATCTGCCACGCGGCGCTGGGCGAACGCGAGGCGGCCGTCAAGCTGTTCGAGCCGCTCTACGAGCAACGCGTGCGGCTGCTCGGCGAGGAGCACGAGGACACCCTGGACACGCTCGACCGCCTCGCCGTGAACCTGTACCACCGCTTGCGCTATCAGGATGCCGCGAAGCACTTCGCGCGCCTGATGGAGATCCGGGAACGGCTCGGCGGGACGGACGACCGGGAGCGCGCGACCTACCTGCACTGGCTGGGCTGGTCGCACTACCACGCCGGGTACTACGGGCCGGCCATCACCGCGTTGCGCGGCTGCCTCACGGACCGGGAGCGGATACTCGGGCCCGTCCACAAGGACACCATCGCGGCCCGGCACGACGTCGGCGACTTCTACCAGGCCCGCCAGGAGTACGACGAGGCGATCCCCGTGCTGGAGCAGGCTCTCGCCGAACGCGAGCGCGTCCTCGGGCCCGGCGACGCCGATACCGTCAAGACCCGCTCGGTGCTGGCCAAGGCGCTGAGCGGCGCCGACCGGGACGACGAGTGCGCGGACCGCCGCCGGGAGAATGTCGCAGCGCTCGAACGGGAGCACGGCGCCGACGCTCCCGAGACCATCCAGGCTCTGCTCTACCTCGGCTACGCGGAGAAGGACGCCTACCGGTACGACGAGGCGGCCGCGGCCTACACGCGCGCGCTCGCGTCCGGTGAGCGCGCGCTGGGCCCCGAGCACACCGACACGGTCGAGGCCCGTCGCTGTCTCGCCTACCGTCACATGTGGGCCGGACGGTTCGCCGAGGCGATACCGCTGTTCGAGCGGGTCCTGGAGAACTTCCGGCGCAACCTCGGCGACACCAAGAGCAAGACCCTGGAGATCCGCTGGTCGCTGGCCCGCTGCAGCGACGGCTCCGGACTGTGCGATCAGGCACTGGCCGAGTACGCCGAGGTGTACGCCGCCGCCGAACGCGCGATGGGGAAGGAGAACTCGATCTGCCTGACCCTCGGCGCGGATCTCGCGCGGCCCCCCGCGGCCTGGCGGAACCGCGACGCGCTCACCGGACGCAGGCTCTGGCAGGTCGCGCTGGGCGCGGTGATCGTCGCCGAGGTGGCCGACCAGGGCCATCCGCTCGACACCCTGTACGCCGGCCGGTGGCTCGACGGCCGCAACACCGCGGAATCGCTGAGGCGGTGGTGGGGCATCACGTCCCGGCAGGAACTGCTGGACTCCCTGGAGAGCCTGGAGAGCCCCGGCCAGCGGGCCCGGTACGCGCCCGACCTCGGCCACGAAGCGCTGGCCTGGGACGTGGCCCGGTACGCCAACAACGTCCGGGACGGCGTCACCATCGGCTGGCTCGGCGAATCAGAGGCCTGGGAACTTCTGGATAAGATCTCTGCGATGACAGCGCAGACCTATGACTCCTGGGACGCCTACGTCGCGGACTACCTGGCCGGGCGGCAGCTGTGGCTCGGCGACGATCCCGACGACTGGCCGCTGCAGCACCGCCGCAAGATCGAGGCCGCGCACCGCCTGCTCGATCCGGCCAACGCGGCCAGCGTGTTCAACCGGGCACCCTGGGGCGCCTGATGGACACGCCGATCCTCGACGTATATGCGTACCCTGAGCCGTGGCAGGTGCCCAGGGGCACCCTCGAGAAGATCACCAAGCGCGCCAAGGCGTTGATGGACGATCCGCGGGCCGACGGACAGCCCGAGGTGGTGCGCGACGAGCTCTCCCGGATCCTCGACTACCTGCTCGGGATCGGCGGCGTGCGCAGCGGGTCCCGGGTCGACATCGAGAAGGAGATCCTCGGTTCCTTCTTCGACCCGCCGCGCATACCCAAGCGCGAACCCGCGACCTGGGGCGTGGCCTGCACGGAATGGCGTCCGCCGCACAACTTCGACCTGCACGCGCCGGAGTGGTACCTCAAGCACCGGCAGGACGCGATCGGGTTCGCGGAGGAGTGCGTGCGCGTCTTCGAGCCCTTAGTCCCGCTGCGCGACCGGCTCAAGGCTCTGCTGAGCCTCTACGCGAAGCCCGCGGCCGACCACACGGTCTTCCCCAAGGAGCAGCGCACGGCCTGGGCCGCGGCTGCCGACGACAGGACCGTGCAGCTGCTCCCGGAGCTCGCCGGGCCGATCAGCCATCTCGGCTGGGTCGCCGACGGGCTCGTCGCGGCGCACGAATACCTGCGCGCCGCGATTCCCGAGGCGCCGGAAGCCCCGATCGCCGGTCTTTCCGGCCTGCTGCGGGCGCTCGGCCAGGACACTCCCCCGGTCGAGCTGACGGCCGCGCTCGGCGACCGCGCGGCGGAGCTGCTCACGCCGTGCGAGGTCGGCAGCGCCGCGCAGTGGACCAAGCAGACGCGCTCGTGGCTCGCGCGAGCCGTCGCGGCCGGTCACGTGGAGGCCGCGCGGACGTGGGTGGACATGGCGGTGCGCTTCGTGTGCGCGGTCAAGGGTCTGCCGAACGATCCCGTGGACGTGGACGACTACCTGGTGCAGGTCGGCGGGTTCACCTTCGACCGGGTCCGGCTGACCCAGACCCGGCGCGCCACCGAGAATCCGATCGCGGCCCGACTGGCACAGCGTGAGCAGGCGTCCGGCGGGTCCGATGGCGCGGCCGACGCCAAGGCGGCGGACGCAGACGAACTGGATTCCGCGCTGATCGGCCAGGAAGAGGCGGTCGCGGCGCTGCGATCGCTGGCTTCGCGGCCGAAGGGTCAGCTGAAGGTTCTGATCTCAGGCCCCGATGGCACCGGCAAGCACGACCTGACCCTTGAGCTCGCGCGGCTGATGCGTGGCCGCGGGCTGAAGGAAGACCCGCTGTGGATCTCGGACGCGATGTTCGCCAGGCAGCCCGACGCCGTCTCCACCTTCCACAAGCTGGCCCGCGAGTGCGTCGGCGAGCGGCTGCTGGTGATCGAGAACCTGGACCTGATCGCGCTCGACCCGCAGAGCGGCGGCAGCCTGGCCGAGGAGCTGCACCGGCTCATCGACGTCTACCCCCGGTTGCACGTCGTGGCGCTGACCGAGCAGGGCGGCGATGAGCAGGTCCGCCGCGTGAACCCGGCGATCATGCAGCGCCTCGAGCTCATCCACACCCGGCCCTTCGACGAACACGGATACGCGGAGCTGTTCACCCGCGCCGTGCAGGAGCGCGGGGGCACGGTGACCCGGCCGGCCGCCGTCGCCGCGGGTGAACTGCTGGTGCGCACGGCGCCGTACCGGAACCTGCGTAACGCGCGGCTGGCCCATCGGCTCGCGGAGACGGTGCTGCGGCGCCATGCGGGCGCGGACTCCCCCGTCGTACGGCGTCCGGACATCCCGGCGCCCGGTGCGTTCCTCGCCGACGCGAACTCCGGCGACCCGCTCGCCGAACTCCGCGCGATGATCGGCATCGACGAGGTCAAGGAGGAGGTCGACCTCTGGCTTGCCCAGTCCGCGGCGGCGAAGCGGCGCCGCGAGCACGGGATCGTGGTGCCGGATCCGGTGCGCCACCTCGTGCTGACGGGCAATCCCGGAACCGGGAAGACGCAGGTGGCACGGCTGATCGCGCAGATCTGCAAGAACCTCGGCGTGCTCTCCTCCGGGCACCTGGTCGAGGTCTCCCGGGTCGACCTGGTCGCCGACTACGTGGGCCAGACCGCCGCGAAGACCCGCCGCAAGATCAACGAGGCGATCGGCGGCGTGCTGTTCATCGACGAGGCGTACGCGCTCATCGGCGGCACCAGCAACGACTACGGCCCCGAGGCCATCAGCGAGCTGATCCGGCACATGGAGGACTCCCGCGACGAGCTGATCGTGATCGTCGCGGGGTACGAGTCGGAGATGCACCAGTTCCTCGCCGCGAACCCGGGCCTCGCCTCCAGGTTCCCGACGACGCTGCGGCTGCCTGACTACAGCGACGATCAACTGCTGGAGATCCTCGCGGCGCAGGCGCGCTCGGCGGGCCTGAACCTCGGCCCCGGAGTGCGCGAGAAGGTCGGCGGCCTGCTGCTCAAGCAGTCGCGCGGCCGGTCCTTCGGCAACGCCCGGTTGATGCGCAACGTGCTCGACCGGGCGATGGCCCGTCAGGTGCGGCGGCTGTCCCTGGTGGAGTCGGCCCCCGCCCCGGCCGCCGACCTGCTGCTCGCGGAGGACTTCCCCGAGACCCTCAGCGGCCGGATACGCACCAGCCCGCCCGGCGATCCGCTCAAGGAACTCGCGGCGATGGTCGGGCTCGACGAGGTCAAGAAGGAGGTGCGGATGCTGGCCGCCGGAGTCCAGGCGGAGGCCCTGCGCCGCGAGGCCGGGCTGCCCGTGACGGCCCCGGCGCGGCACATGGTCTTCACCGGCAACCCGGGCACCGGAAAGACCGTCGTCGCCAGAGTGATCGCCGAGGTCTACGCGCAGCTGGGCCTGCTCTCCTCGGGGCACCTCGTCGAGGCCTCGCGCGCCGACCTGGTAGCCGGATACGTCGGCCAGACCGCGGCCAAGGTCGCGGGCGTCGTCCGCCAGGCGCTCGGCGGAGTCCTGTTCATCGACGAGGCGTACGCGCTCACCCCGAGCTCCCCGTGGGACTTCGGCCAGGAGGCCGTGGCCACGCTGCTGAAGCTGATGGAGGACAACCGCGGCGACCTGATCGTCATCGTTGCCGGATACGAGGCCGGGATGGCGGGCTTCCTGGTCAGCAACCCCGGCCTGGCCTCGCGTTTCCCCGTGCACCTCGCGTTCCCCGACTACGACGGGCCCGAGCTGGCCGAGATCTTCGCGACGATGGCCGAGCAGGCCGGCCTCACCCTGGACGAGCGGCTGCGCCCCATCCTGCTCGACCGCCTCCGCTCCGTCCCCCGCGACTCCTCCTTCGGCAACGCCCGCCTGATCCGCAACGCCCTAGAACGCACCGTCGCCCGCCAGGCCCTACGCATCACAGACCCCGGCTTCGAAGGTGACGTCGCCCTACTCCTCGCCGCCGACCTCCCCGACTCCCTCGACACCGACCGCGGACCGCTGCCGGGAATGTACTTGTAGGCACAAGCCACTTCGCTGGGCAGGCGCGAATGAGAGATCATATGCGGACGCAAGGGTCGGGCGTCGCCGTGGGTGTCGCGGAGCGAGCTCTGCGAGCGTGCGACGCCGAAGGCCCGTAGCCCGCAGGGCGTTACTCCCGAGGGAGCGCAGCGAACAGCAAACCGCAGCCCGACTACCGAAAGAAAGCACTGGCCGCGCGGCCCCCCTGAGGAGCCGCGCGGCCAGTGCTCAGAACACAGGTTGGTGCTACGCGTGCCTAGGTGCGCCTACGAGTGCTGGAGCACGTAGTTGACCTCGGGGCCGGCGGTCTTGGCGCCGAAGTTGGAGTCGACTACCACGGCGGCGATCGCGAGGTCCTTGTTCGGGTCGAACACGATCATCCAGCCGTTGGGGTAGTGGTCCTTGTTCGCGTCGGCCTCGGCGGTGCCGGTCTTGCCGTAGACGCCGGAGCCGAAGCCGACGGCGTCGGCGGTGCCGCTGGTGATCACTTCGTGCATCACGGTCCACAGCTGCGACTTGACCGAGGACGGCAGCGCGGTGGCGCTCGCCATGTCGGTCAGGCCGGACACCAGGTACGGCTGGTGGAAGGTGCCGGTGTCCACGGTCGCCGCGACCGAGGCCATCGTGAGCGGGTTCGCCTGGATCTGGCCCTGGCCGTAGAGCTCCTCGGCCAGCTCGGAGCCGCTCTGGTGGCTCGGCATGGAGAAGTACGAACCCTGCGAACCGAGGCCGATGTCCCAGGACTCGTTCAGGCCGTAGTACGTGGAGGCGGCGCCGGCGAGCTTGCCGCCCGCCATCTGCTGCCACCACTGGGTGAAGGCGTTGTTGCAGGACTGCGCGAAGTCCGTGCTGAACGGCGTGTTGTTCGGCTCGAAGTCCTCGGTGCCGGCGGAACTGTTCGCGCTGGACGTGCTGTTGTGGATCTTCACTCCCTGCACGTCCTCGACCAGCGGGCACCCGACCTGGCTGTTGATGCCCTGTGGCAGCATGCCGTCCGCGAGCAGGGCGGTCGTGCTGACCACCTTGAACGACGAGCCGGGAGCGAGCGTGCCGGTGAGCGCGAGGTCGCTGGAGCCCGAACTGTTGGCCACCGCGAGAATCGCGCCGGTTGACGGCCGGAGCACGACCAGCCCGCTGCGCGGCAGTTGGCCGACGGCGCTGGTGGCGAGCGCCTCCATCGTCGGATCGATCGTGGTCTTGACGGTCGCGGTGCTCACCGCCGTCGACAGGACCTGCTTCGAGCCGTCCACGACCTTGCCCGAGGAGTCCTCGAGCACGACCTCAAGGCCCGCGGTGCCCTGCGTCGACTTCGTGTTCTGCTTCATTATCGACCCGACGTCCTGCAGCGCGGACTGCGAGCTCGAGGACAGGTCGTTGCCGGACGCGTCGGTGACCTTAGCCGCCCCCGGCTTGACCACCAGCGCGACCGGGTGCGTGGACGAGGTCATGTTCGGCGCGACGGAGCTCGGATCCCACTTGATCCACCAGCCGCCGCCCTTCTTGTACGCGGTCAGCTTGGACGTGTACGTCCAGGTGCCGCTCGCGTACGTCGCCTTGTTCGAGCTCGCGCCGCCGGTGTTGGTGTTGGCGGCGACCGAGAACGTCACGACGCCCGCGGCCGTGGAGCCCTGCGGCGTCAGCTTGAGGCCGTTGAGGTTCAGCCCCGTGCCGTACGCGGTGAGCACGGTCTGCGCCTCGGCCGGGTTGTCCGTGTACGAGGCGGCCTGCTTGAAGTTTCCGCTCTCCCAGGCGGAAAGGAACACCTGCGCCGTCTCCGCCGCGGCAGCAGCCGGAGTCGTCGCGGTCGGCTGGAAGCCGCTCGGCGTCGGCGAGGCCGAGGTGCTGTGCGCCCCGGCCGCGCTGTTGTTCTTGCCGCCCGACGCGGCGTTGCCGGTCTGGCTCATCACGAGCACCGTGGCGAGGCCGATGATGCCGACGACGCCGATCCCGGTGGCCACGGCCAGCTTCGTCCGCGGACGCCGCGGCGGCCCGGCCGGCTCGGCCGCCCCGTCGAAGGGGCCCGGGGTCGGCGCCGCGGGCAGCGCGCCGAACGGCCCCGGAACCGGACCCGGCGCCGGCTGCTGCCAGCCGTTGCCGGCCGGACCCGGCGCGGGCTGCCAGCCGTTCGCCGGATCCTGCTGGCCGTTGTACCAACCTTCCGGCCCGTTGCCGGAATTCTCATAGCTCACAATGGAGCCCCCTCCTTGTTTCTTCCCTCGAGCGGTTAAGACGTGCTGAAGCGCCGGACCGTTGCGTCGATTCCGGGGTGCGGGCAACCTTTTCGTCGAGCGGGCGCACTAAGGGGTCATGAGACGGCGATCCGGCGGAGGGCTGCATGACGGGGAGAGATGACGGCGAGGAGGCGTTCGCGGAGTACGCGGCGGGGGCGCTCACGCGGCTGCGGCGGATCGCCTACCTGCTGTGCCGGGACTGGCATCGCGCCGAGGATCTGACACAGATCGCACTCACCCGCCTTTATGTGCACTGGCGGCGTGCCGAATCGGCGGACAACCTGGACGCCTACGTCGGGGCAATCCTGATGAACGCCTATCTGTCCGAGCAACGCACATCCTGGTGGAAACGCACGCACGCACGTGCGGCCCGAGCCCGGCGAACTGGACGACGCACGTGGTCGGGTGAGCCGCCGCCGTCGTACCGCAGATCCAGCCGCTGGTGTTGCCCTGGCCGAGGAACTCGGTGTAGTCGATCGGCGTGGTCGGGACCTTCGGCGCCGAGGCGGTGCCGGCGTTGAGGGTCACGAAGTACAGGCCGCGGATGTACTTGGACGGGAAGGCGGTCAGGCCCGTCACGTTGATGGTGTGCGTGGAGGTCAGCGGCGCCTTGCCGCCGATGTCCTCGAGGACCAGGCTGCCGACGTCGTCCGGGCACTTCTTGGTGCAGACCTGGCAGACGTCGCTGCCACCGGAGAAGATGCCGAACACGTCCTTGTAGCTCGGGTCGGCGGTGGTGTAGACGGCGTTGGTGCCCTCGTTCTCCTCGATCGTGGTCCCGTTGTAGGAACCGTTGATCACGCAGGAGCCCGGGGTGGTGACGCCGATGTCGGACAGCCACTGGGAGCGCGTGCCGGAGCTGGACTGCGGCAGGACCGGACGATCGGGTCGGTGCCGGTGCCGCCGACTTCCTTCCAGGTCACGGCGCCGCTGTCGGACCATTTCTCGGGGGGCGGTTCCCGGGGCGGCGTGACCGCACGGTGCCGAGCGTGTCGACGCGGGCACGAAGAGTGACTTTGCCAGGGAATTACCCATCGCGGCCGGATAGACCAGTATCGCCGACTTCTGTTAACCGCGCATTAATGCGAAGAGTCCTGGACCCGCCATCTGGGCGGCGTTACGTTGGGTCTTGCACGAGCGCATCAGAACATTGATGCTCTACCCACACTCTGTAACAAGGAAAAACTGTGTCTACCCACATAATGAAGCGCCTCGCGCTGCCCAAGCGGACGGTCGCGGTGCTCGCCGCCGTCGTCACCGCCGGGCTCGGCGTGACCCTGAGCGCGGGCCCGGCCCAGGCCGAGGTCTACAGCTCCTGCACCGTCTCCGGCTGCGCCGACGCCGCGTCCGCCGTCCAGACCTGGGACTCGCTCGGCGACCCGACCTCGCGCGGCTGGGTCAACCTGTCCGACGGCGAGTGCAGCTACGCCGGCGGCGAGTACTACAACGACGACGGCCAGCTGCCCAACGGCGACACCTACTACGAGTACGACGTGTACGAGCGCGCCTGCGGTGCCCACCGCGACGCGTACCGGATCGTGCACGACACCGACACGGGGGTCTGGTACTACAGCCCGGACCACTACAGCGACTTCTACCAGATGTCCTAGTCCAGGCTGAGTTCGGCATTTCGGCGATGTGCCCGGGTTCCCGCGCGGAACCCGGGCATAATCTCCGCATGACTTCGACCGCCAGCGGCATCGCGCACGCCGTACGCGCCGGCGAACTGCGCCCCACCGAGGTCGTCGGCGAGTACCTGGACCGGATCGCGCGGCTCGACCCGGAGATCGGCGCGTTCCGCGTGGTCCGGGCCGAGCGCGCCCGCGCCGAGGCGGCGGACGTGCAGGCGCGCACGGATCTCGCCGGCCTCCCGCTCGCCGGGGTCCCCGTCGCCGTCAAGGACAACATCGAGGTCGCCGGCGAGCAGATGCGCAACGGCTCCGCCGCCACCGACGATTCCGAACGCGCGCAGGACCATCCGGTCACCGCCAGGCTGAGAGCGGCGGGCGCGATCGTCGTCGGTCTGACCAACGTGCCGGAGCTGTGCCTGCCGCCGATGACCGACAGCGTCTACGGAATCGCGCGCAACCCCTGGGACCGGCGCCGTACCCCGGGTGGCTCGTCCGGAGGCAGCGCGGCGGCGGTCGCGGCCGGACTGGTCCCGCTCGCACACGGCAACGACGGCCTCGGCTCGATCCGCATCCCCGCGGCGTGCTGCGGGCTGGTCGGCATCAAGCCCGGCACCGGCGTCGTGCCGGCGAGCATCGACGGCACGCCGGTCTGGGGCGGCCTGTCCGAGAACGGCCCGCTGGCCACGACCGTGCAGGACGCCGCTCTCGCCCTGTCCGTCATGGCCGACGCCCCCGAGCTCGGCACGCTCGGCGACCCGGGAACGCTGCGCATCGGCATCTCGACGCGCCAAGCCCAGGTCGGTCTCCCGATCGACCCGCAGTTCGTCGCCGCGACCAAGGCCGTCGCGACCGCGTTCGCAGACCTCGGTCATAACGTCACGTCGCACACCACCGCCTACCCGTCCTGGCTCGGCACCGCCGCGGTCCGCAGCTGGTTCGGCTTCGCCTGGGAGACCGCGAGGCCACTGGACCGCAACCGCCTCGACCGCCGCACGAAGCAGATGTCTGCGATCGGCCACGCCCTGACCGCCCTGCACGCCGACGGCGCCCGCTCCCGCGAACGCTGGCGTTCGGGCGCCGCCGAGCAGTTCTTCGGCGCCGTCGACGTCCTGCTCCTGCCCGCCCTCTCCCAGCCCGCGCCCGCAGCCGAACGCTGGGGCCGGCGCGACGTGCTCCGCAACAGCTTGACGAGCCTCAAGGTCGCAAGCCTCTTCGCCCCCTGGAACATCGCCGGCTGGCCCGCCATGAACGTCCCCGCGGGCATCGACGACCGCGGCATGCCCATCGGCGTCCAGCTCGTGGCCCGCCCCGGCGGCGAGCGCACGCTGTTGAACCTGGCCGCCCAACTCGAATCCACCCGCCCCTGGCCCCGGTACGCCCCGAGCTAGATTCCTTCGACGTTCAGTCCCGTCGCCCGATCTGGTCGCACACCTCCGCGAGGACCTGCTCGACCGGGCGGGCGTCGAGGCGTTGCCCGTCGCGCAGTCGCAGGGCGAGCCCGTTGCCCGCGGCCTCTTTCGCGCCGACAATGGCCTGATATGGCACGAGGCGAGCCGCGCGGATTCGGGCGCCCAGGCTGCCGCGTTCCGGGGCGTGGAGTTCGGCGCGAAGGCCGAGGGCGATGCAGCGTTCGATGACGGCTTGGGCGTGCGGCACTTCTGCGTCGGTGAGGGGCAGGACGGCCACTTGGACGGGAGCCAGCCAGGCCGGGAACGCGCCGCCGTGTACCTCGATCAGATGCGAGACCACGCGTTCGATGCTGCCGATGACGCTGCGGTGCACCATGACCGGACGGTGCTTGGCGCCGTCCGCGCCGATGTAGTGCAGGTCGAACTGCTCCGGCTGGTGGAAGTCGACCTGGACGGTGGAGAGGCTGAACTCCCGGCCCGCGCTGTCGTATACCTGCACGTCGATCTTCGGACCGTAGAACGCGGCCTCGCCCTCGCACGCCTCGTACTCCAGCCCGGACGCCTCCAGGATCTCGCGCAGCAACGCGGTCGAGCGCTGCCACATCTCGGGATTGTCGACGTACTTGCCGCCGGGCCCGGGCAGCGAAAGCCGGTAGCGCGCGCCCTCGATGCCCATGTCCTTGTGCGCCTTGCGGATGAGCGCAAGTGCCGCGTGCGCTTCCTCGGCGGCCTGGTCGACGGTGCAGAAGATGTGCGCGTCGTTGAGTTGAATCGAGCGGACCCGGTTGAGCCCGCCGAGCACGCCTGAAAGTTCCAGGCGGAACATGCCGCCGAGCTCCGCCATACGAAGCGGCAGCTCACGGTAGCTGTGCGCGCGGGACCGGTAGATCAGCGCGTGATGCGGACACAGGCTGGGACGCAGCAGCACCTGCTCGCCGCCGACCTCCATCGGCGGATACATGTCCTGGTTGTAGTGCGACCAGTGCCCTGAGATCTCGTACAGCTCGCGCTTGCCGAGCACCGGCGAGTACACGTGACGGTATCCGGCGCGGCGTTCCAGTTCGCGCACGTACTCCTCGAGAGCGTGCCGGATCTCCGCGCCATCCGGCAGCCAGTACGGCAGGCCAGCGCCCATCAGCGGGTCGGTGTCGAAGATCTCCAGCTCGCGGCCGAGCTTGCGGTGGTCGTTCACGGTGGTCTCGTCTCCTTGGTTCGCGGGGGCGGCGACCACGCGGAGCACGAGAACGACGTAGCCCCGGGGCACTCGCCCCGGGGCTACGGAAGATGGCAAACATCAGCGCGCCGGGACAGCCTCCGGCGTCGTCGTCTGCGGTGCGCGCTGAATCACGAAACCGACGGTAACAGCGCGCACCCGATTCCCGGTAGGGATTTTTCAGGTGGCGATTGCGAAGACATGCAGTTCGCCCTGGTTCGCGCTCGCCGGCAGGGTGACGCTCGCGACCGTCTTCCCGGAAGTCAGCGAGATGGCGCTGGTGGCGAACACTTTGGTGGAGACGGTGTCCTTGCCGCCCGAGCTGGTGTTCCGGTACGACGTGGTGATGGCCGCCGTGTTGCCGGCCTCCACCGAAGCGCCCCCTCCGTTGAGCGTCCAGTCCGAGAACGACAGCGTCACGCTCTGGCTCGTGCCGTCGGTGAAGTTCACCGTCGCGGTCCCGGTCGAGGGCCCGTTCGTGGCCGAGCCGAGGAAGGCGATGCTGCCGGATCCCGATACCGCGACCTTCTGGCCGCCGGCCTGGAAATTGTCCGCCGAGCCGGCGGACACGTTCGGCCAGGTGAACGTCTTTCCGGACGCGGTGATCTTGGAGCCCGGGCTGACACCGGCCGCCGAGAGGGCCTGCGCCGAGTAGGCGTAGCCGTCGCTGTCGAAGTTCGCGCCGCTCGAGCCGTCGTTCGCGATGCCGGTGTTGTTGAACGCCGCCGCCACGCTCGTGCCGCTGAGGTAGACGGCGTTGCTGCCGTACAGCGGCTGGGTGAACGACGAGATGTACGCGCTGGCGTCCGTGTCAGGCAGGTTGTAGGTGTTGAAGACGCCATAGCCGCCGGACACGGTCTGCTGCGCCAGACTGGTCGCGGTCGACGACGCGGTGTTCTGGATGTCGATCGCCGCGGGGGCGAGCTGCGCCTGCGTCAGACCGGGCACGTCGGGCACGCCCCAGCTGCCGTAGTAGGGGTTCCAGCTGTAGTTGATCAGGTCGCCGACGACGATCCCGTTGTAGGACAACGTTGTCGAGGACGGCCCGATGAAGTACAGGGAGATGATCTTGTTCGGCAGGTCGTTGCGCAACGCCTGAACCAGGTAGGGGAAGGACCACGCGTTCGGCTGCGCCGTGCCGTTCGTGCCGTAGTCGGCGTATTCGTCGTCGAAGTCGATGCCGTCGAGGCCGTAGGTGGACACGGCGTTGGACAGCTGCGTCGCGAACGCGGCCGCGGACTGCTGGTCGGGGAAGTTGGCGAAACCGGCGCCCTGGTGGTTGCCGAGGATCGAAAGCATGACCTTGATCCCCTTGGCCTGGAGCGGCGCGATCTGCGTCGCGGCGTTGTCGAGGACCGCCTGTACCTGCGGGTTGAAGTACAGCTGGGCGGTGGTTCCGTCGTAGTTGATGTTCGCGGCGAAGATGATGCCGATGTCGAACACGTTGGCCCCGTTCGAGGCCAGCGTGTAGTTGCCGACGCTGGTGATGCTGTCGTTGTTGACCTCGACGTAGGCGGTCGTGATCGGGCCGGACTTCGCCGCGGCGGCGGTCTTGGCGCCGGTGGCCGCGGCGGCCGGGGTGGCCGTTTCGGCACGTATCAGCGCCGAGGACGTGCCGGCGACTGCGACGGCGAGCCCTGCGTTGCGCAGCAAGCGGCGGCGGGTAACCTGCGGACTGTCGTTCATGGGTGCTCTCCTCGGATCCACGCTGCTCACCGCGACGAGGGTGGTGGCGGCGGCGAGCGCGCTGGAGATGGAGTGGGTATCCACAAAAAATGGACTAGACCATGGCGGACGTCAAGGGTTCCCGGTCAGTATTTGCCCGATGAAATGCCGCGGTCTCGTAGGAGAGCCCTCATTCGGGTTCTCGGCCCTGCTCAGTCGCCGCGCTCGCCGAGCCAGCCCGCGAGCTTTCCCGCGCGGCTGACTGCGCGCAGCCGGCGCTCAGTGTGCCGCCGGACCTTGGACGAGGCCACGATGACCAGGCGGTCGCCGGTCTCGAGGCGGGTGGTCGGTTCGGGGACGAAGGCGGTGCCGGCGCGCACGACCAGGGACATGATCGCGCCTTCGGGCAGGCGCAGCTCCCACAGTTCGATGCCGTGCATCCGGGAGCCGTCGGGGATCTGGGTCTGCAGCATGACGGCGTGCAGGTCTTCGAGCGGCGCGGATTCGACGTCGAGCTCGGTCGGCTCGTCCGCCGCGAGGACGCCGAGCTTGCGGGCGACGAAGGGGAGTGTCGGGCCCTGCACGAGGGTGAAGCCGCCGACGACGAGGAATACGAGGTCGAACAGGCGCGCGGCCCCGGGGACGCGGGAGCTCATCGGGATCGTCGCCAGCACGATGGGGACGGCGCCGCGCAGACCGGCGTACGACAGGAAGGTCTGCTCGCGCCAGCGGGCCCGGAACGGCAGCGTGGACACGAGGACTGCGATGGGCCGGGCCAGCAGGGTGAGTACGAGGCCGATGACGATCGCGGGCAGGATCTGCGCGGGCAGCCGCGAGGGCGAGGCGAGCAGGCCGAGCATGACGAACAGTCCGATCTGCGCCAGCCATGCGATGCCCTCGGCGAAGCCGCGCGTCGCGGCCCGGTGCGGGAGCCGCACGTTTCCGAGGACCAGGGCCGCGACGTAGACGGCGAGGAAGCCGCTCGCGTGCGCCGTCGAGGCCGCGCCGTAGCCCGCGACGATGATCGCCAGCACCGCGATCGGGTACAGGCCCGAGGCGGGCAGCGCGACCCGCCGCAGGCCCTCCGCGCCCAGCAGCCCGAGAACCAGTCCGATCGCGGCGCCGATGACCAGTTCGTAGACGACCTCCCCGGCGATGAACGCGCCGGACGGGACGTGCCCGCCCGCGCTCAGCAGGGTCACGGCCAGCACCGACGGCGGGTCGTTGAGGCCTGATTCGCCCTCGAGGATGCCGGACAGCCGCGGCGGCAGCGGCAGTTTCCGCAGCACCGAGAACACGGCCGCGGCGTCGGTCGGCGCGAGCACCGCGCCGAGCAGCAGCGCCTGCCGCCACGGCAGGTCCACCAGCACGTGCGCGGCGAGGGCGACGACCACGGTGGTCGTCGCGACGCCGACCGTGGCCAGGGCGAGGGCCTGCGGGGCGCCCGCGCGGGCGTGCTCGAGCCGGGTGGTCAGGCCGCCCTCGGCCAGGATGAGCACCAGCGCGCTCAGTCCGAGCGCCTCGGCCAGACCCGCGTCGTCGAAGCGGATGCCCGCGCCGGATTCGCCGAGCAGCAGCCCGAGGCCGAGGAAGACGAGCAGGCCCGGCAGGCCCACGCCGTGCGCCAACCGGGCCGCGCCGATGGCCGCGATCACCACGACGGAGCCGATCAGCAGCAGCACGTCGAGATTGGCGGGATGCACGATGTGGCCCGTCGTCGGAGGTGAGGGTCCTCCAGAATATCCGCGGGAACGATCTTTGTCAGGACTTACAGCCCTACCCCGGCCATCCGCTCACGCGGCGAGACGCCGCGCGTGCCGCAGATGGCGCGGGATTCCGGCCAGCGGCGGCGGGGGCACGGCGATCACGCAGCAGGACGCGTGCGCGACGCAGTACGCTGCGATATGGCTGTGGGTGAGCCGGGCGAGCGCGCCGTGCCGCCCCGAGCCGACCACGATCAGATCGTCCGGCCGGTCGGCGACCTGGACCAGCGCGGGTCCGGCCGGGCCGCGCACGATCTGCGGCTCGCAGTCGAGGTCCAGCGGGATCGCGCCGAGCCCCTCCTCGAAGGCGGCGTTCAGCCGGTCCTCGGCGCCGCGGCACCAGTCCCGCTCCAACTCCGGGATCTGGCGCAGACGCGCGGGGGCCTCACCCCCGGGCGGTTGCCAGGCGAGCACCGGGAACAGCGGCGCTTGCCAGGCTCGAGAGAATTCGACCGCGCGACGCAAGGCGTGCAGGCTGCCGGGCGACCCGTCGACGCCGACCACCACGCGACCGACGCTGAGTGGCATCATCGCGTATCTCCTAGCGGAACGACTCCCAGTCTATTCCCACTCGCGCGATTTGCCACCGGACCGCGCGCCGCTCGGTACGGACTGCCCGGCCGGACCATAACGCAGGGTATTGCCATCCGGGTCGACCAGCGCGAACACGGTCTCGCCGTACGCCCGGGAGCCGGCCACGTCCAGGCAGTTGACGCCGTCGGCGCGCCAGCCGGCGCGCAGCCCGGCCGGGTCGGCGACCCGCAGGTAGCAGCCCGCCGGGTTGGCCGGCGGGTCGAGACCGGGCGCGAGGTACAGGTGCAGCTCGATGTCGCCGCGCGCGACGCGCAGATAGTCCGCGCCGCGGCCGGTGGCGCGGAAGCCGAGGTACCGGTAGAACGCCTCGGCTCGCCGCAGATCGCCGCTCGGCAGGATCGGCACCGCGGACTCGCTGACGGAGGACATGGCCTCAGTGAACGGCCTCGCCCCGGCCCGGTGAAGCAGGCTGCGCGAATACATACGCGTTTTTAACGACCGCGGCACTGCTAGGTGACCTGCGCGCTCACTAGTCTGTGGCTCCTGGCCGAAGTTCGTAGATCGGGTTGTAAATCACCCGCTGACCGCCGAGCGCGGTGATGCGTCCTCGAACCTTGATGACGCGTCCCGGATCGATGCCGGCGATCCTGCGGCGGCCGAGCCAGACGACGGTGACCGCCCCGGTGCCGTCCCAGAGTTCCGCTTGGACCGCGGGCACGCCAGCCCGCGGCTGGAAGGTGACGGTGCGCAGGGTGCCGAGGATGCAGACCGCCTCACGGTCGCGGCACTGCGCGATCGGGACGGCGCCCTGCCCCGGGATCGCCGCCTTGAGGTCGGCGTCGTCGAGTTCCTCGGTCTCGGTGGCCAGCCGGGAGATCAGTCGTCTGATGAAGCCGCCCTCCCGCCGATCCGAGCGGCCCCGCGGCGGCCGCCCGCTCTCGGCTCGGGTCCCGTCTCGGGTCTCGGGAATCGATGCGGTCTCGGTTTCCTCGGGCATGGTCGCGGTCTCCGTCCTCTGGCTACCTGGTCTCCTGCAGCGGCGCCTCGGCCGCGGGCGGCGGCTGCGCGGCCGCCGCATGGTGGTTCGCGGCGGAACGCAGCTGGTACGGCACGCTGGCCACCACCACGCCGCGCTGGTAGAGCAGCCGGCCCTTGAGCCGCAGCGCGGACTGGTTGTGCAGGATCTGCTCCCACCAGCGGCCCAGCACGTATTCGGGCACGTACACGGTGACGATGTCGTCCGGGTTCTCGGTGCGCATCCGTTTGACGAACTCGACGACCGGCCGGGTGATCTCCCGGTAGGGCGAGGCGATCACGGTCAGCGGCACCGGGATGTCGTGCGCGTCCCACTGCTCGCGCAGCGCCGCCACCTCGTCCGGATCGATGTCGACGGTGACGGCCTGGATGCTGTCCGGCCGGGTGGCCTTCGCGTAGCCGAGCGCGCGCAGCGTGGGCAGGTGCAGCTTGGAGACGAGCACCACCGCGTGGTTGCTGTGCGGCTTGAAGAGGCGCAGGTTCGCCGGCGGCTCGAGCTCGACGGCCACGGCCTGGTAGTGCCGCTGGATGGCGCGCATGATCAGCCAGATGATCGGCATGGCGACCACCACGATCCAGGCGCCCTTGGCGAACTTGGTGGCCAGCACGATGACCAGGACGATGCCGGTGAAACCCGCGCCGACCGAGTTGATCACCCGGGAGCGCTTCATCCTGCCGCGCGCGGACGGGTCGGTCTCCTCGCGCAGCAGCCGGTTCCAGTGTCGGATCATGCCGGACTGGCTGCACACGAAGGACACGAACACGCCGATGATGTAGAGCTGGATCAGCCGCGTCGGCGAGGCCTGGAACGCGATGACCAGCACGATCGCCAGCGCCGAGAGCAGCAGGATGCCGTTGGAGTAGGCCAGCCGGTCGCCGCGGTTGCGCAGCTGCCTGGGCATGTAGCCGTCGCGGGAGAGGATCGAGGCGAGCACCGGGAAGCCGTTGAAGGCCGTGTTCGCGGCGAGCACCAGGATCAGCGCCGTGAAGAACTGCAGGAAGTAGAACATCGGCGAGGAGCCGCCGAACACGGAGCGGGCGACCTGCGCGATCACGGTGCGCGGCGTGGCGCCCGAGGGCAGGCCGATCAGCTGCGAGGCGTCCTCGGCGGTGTGCACGTGCGAGGCGAGGGCGAGCGCCGTGACACCCGCGAACATGGTGACCGCGATCCCGCCGAGCAGCGCGAGCGTGGTGGCGGCGTTCTTGCTCTTCGGCACCCTGAACGCGGGCACGCCGTTGCTGATCGCCTCGACGCCGGTCAGCGCGGTACAGCCGGAGGCGAAGGCGCGCAGCAGCAGGAAGCCGAGCGCGAGGCCGGTGTAGTTCGTGGTGGAGTGGATCTGGTAGTTCGCGCTCTCGGCGACCAGGTGGTGGCCGGTGACGATCTGCGCGAAGCCCCAGATGATCATGATCGCGATGGCGGCGATGAAACAGTACGTGGGGATGGCGAAGGCGGTGCCGGATTCGCGCACGCCGCGCAGGTTCATCAGCGTGATCACCGCGATGATCACCACGCAGATGAGCACCACATGGCCGTTCAGGGCGGGGACGGCGGAGGCGAGGTTCGCGACGCCCGCGGCGGTGGAGACCGCGACGGTGAGCGTGTAGTCGACCATCAGCGCGCTGGCCACGGTCAGTCCGGCCTTGGGCCCGAGGTTGGTGGTGGCCACCTCGTAGTCGCCGCCGCCGGACGGATAGGCGTGCACGTTCTGCCGGTAGGACGCGACGACCACCAGCATCAGCAGCCCGACACCCGCGGCGAGGTACCAGGTGTAGTGGAACATCGCCAGACCGCCCGCGGACAGCACGAGCAGGATCTCCTCCGTCGCGTACGCCACGGAGGACAGCGCGTCGGAGGCGAAGACCGGAAGGGCGATCTTCTTCGGGAGCGTCGCCTCGCCGAGCAGTTCGCTGCGCATCGGGCGGCCGACGAGCACGCGCTTTGTCATCCCCATCAGTGAAGGCACGCTGGGCATCGTAAGCCCGGCGCGGCGGGCTGGGGAGGGCGGGGTCTGATGAATCACTTATCACCGCATTTCTGTGCTTTCGTCCTGATAAGAGCTGGTATGGCCGCATGGACGGATGCCGCACACCCCGGGTAATACGGTGGGAGGAGTACACCGGCTAATGAGGCGGCCAGATGAGCGGCGAAGCGGTCGCGGACGGCGGAACCACGACCAGGCGCGAGCCCTCGGCGTACGCGGCGCCGCCCTGGTGGCTCGGCACGCTCGCCGCGCTGCTGGTGCCCCCGGCGCTGACCGCGGTGCTCGACCAGCTGCGGCAGAACCTCAACCTCACCGGCACGGCGCTGCTGTTCCTCGCTGCCGTGGTCGCGGTGGCGCGGCTCGGCGGGCTGTACTCCGCACTGGCGGCGGCACTGTGGGCGAGCCTGCTGCTGAACTACTACTTCGTCTTCCCGCTGCACTCACCCGCGATCGCCGACGCGAACGACGCGATCGCGCTGGCCGTGTTCGTGATCGTGGCGCTCACCGTCGCGTCCGTGGTGGACCTCGCTGCCCGCCAGTCCCGCCGCGCCGCCCGCGCCAACGCCGAGGCCGAGACGCTCAACGCCCTCTCCCTTGCCGTGCTGCGCGGCGACGGAGCGCTCGGCGCCCTGCTGGATCAGCTGCGCGACGCGTTCGACACCAGCGCCGTGAGCCTGCTGCAGCAGACGCGGGACCCGGACGAGCAGGGCTGGCGGACGGTCGCGGCGAGCGGCCCCGAACCGCCCCCGGGGCCGGAGGCCGCCGACACGCTCGTCCCGGTCGAGCCGGGCGCCGTGCTCGCCCTGCGCGGGCGGGTGCTAGGCGCCGCCGACCGGCACGTGCTGTCCGCCTTCACCGCGCAGGCCACCGCGGCCCTGGAGCGCGCCCGGCTCGCCGAGTCCGCCGCCGCGGCCGCGACACTGCAGGCCGCCGACAAGATGCGCACCGCATTGCTCGCCGCCGTCTCGCACGACCTGCGCTCCCCGCTCGCGGCAGCCCGTGCCGCGACGAACACGCTCTCCGACCCCGAACTCGCGCTCAGCCAGGCCGACCGCGCGGAACTGCTGGAGATCGCGGACCAGTCGCTCACCCGGCTCTCGCACCTGGTCGAGGACCTGCTCGACATGTCCCGCCTACAGGCCGGCGCACTGCGTCCGCGACTGACCCCGCTCGACGCACTCGACGTACTCTCCCCCGCCCTGGAAAGCCTGCCCGGCGGCGCCGACCGCGTACACGTAGAGCCCCCCGCCCCCGGCACCGCGACCGTCCTCGCCGACGGCCCGCTACTCGAGCGCGTTCTCGCCAACCTGCTGGCGAACGCGATCAAACACACCGATTCGCAGGTCACCGTGCGGACCGAGCCCGGCAGGCGGGGTGTGCTCGGGGAGCGTGGGGAGGGCGGTGAGCAGGGTGTGGTGGGCGAGCGGGGCGCGGAGGGTGTGGTCGGCGCGCAGGGCGCGCAGGGTGTGGTCGGCGCGCAGGGCGCGCAGGGTGCGGTCGGCGCGCAGGGTGTGGTCAGCGCGCAGGGTGAGCAGAGTGCGTCCGGCGAACATGGCAGGCAGGGATTGCTCGGGGAGTCCGGCGAGCGGGGTGCGTTCGGTAGGTCCGACGAGCGGAGTGTGTCCGGGAAGTCCGGCGAGTCCTGTGTGCTCGGCACATCCACCGAGCCCAGTTTGCTCGGCGCGTCCGGCGAGTCCGGTGTGCTCGGCACGTCCGGTGGGCCGGACGCCGTCGTCCGCATCCTGGTGTCCGACCACGGCCCCGGCATCCCGCCGTCCGCCCGCGACCTGGTCTTCCGCCCCTTCCAACGCCTAGGCGACCGGGACAACAGCACCGGCGTCGGCCTCGGCCTAGCGCTGGCCCGCGGACTGGCCGAGTCGATGGGCGGCACCCTCGTCCCCGAGGAGACCCCCGGCGGCGGCGTGACCATGGTGCTGACACTCCCAGCCGGGCCGGTCGCGGCGCAGACGGCGGCCTCGTATGCCTGCTGACCGACTTCGAAGTGCTTTCCGAGAACGTCGGCCCGGACCCTCTCCGCTGCCCATAGGCCGTATTCGCCGAACTCCGAGATCCTGTGGCGGCACAGCGGATGTGAATTCGTCTTTCGCGGACGAAAGGCACTGTGCGACCGGCACTTGTCCGAACAACGCAGGGGTCGGGGGTCGCCGTAGGTGTCGCGGAGCGAGCCCTGCGAGCGTGCGACGTCGTAGGCCTTAGCGCGCAGCGCGTTTCCCGAGGGAGCGCAGCGACCGTAGGGCTAGGGGCGGGCGGGTGGGGATAGCCAGCGCAGCGACCCCGTGGCCCGAACGAGGCCCGATGCGAAGCGAAGCATTGGGCCGTAGGCAGGGCCGAACGCAAACGCAAGCCGCCGACGCTACGTCAGCCACCATCGACGCCGCGCATCGCCGCAGGCGTCGCGGAGCGAGCCCTGCGAGCGTGCGACGCCGAAGGCCCTAGCCCGCAGGGCGTTACCCCCGAGGGAGCGCAGCGGACGTAGGGCGCGCGCAGCGCCGAGGGTGGGCGGGCGGGCTAAGTATTCGGCCCGAACGTAGGCCCGATGCGAAGCGAGGAACGAGCGAAGCACCGGGCCGTAGGCAGGGCCGAACACCAAGCCAAGCCGCCGAACAGACCCGGACCCAGCACCCTTCTACCGGCCCCTACCGGCTTCTACCGGTTCAGATACGCCAGTACCGCGAGTACGCGGCGGTTGTCGTCGTCGGAGGGCGGCAGGTCCAGCTTGGCGAAGATGTTCGAGGTGTGCTTCGCGACGGCGCGTTCGGTGACGACCAGTTTGGCGGCGATCGCGGCGTTCGAGCGGCCTTCGGCCATCAGGCCGAGGACCTCGAGTTCGCGCGGGGTGAGGGTGCCGAGGGGCTCTCGGGAACTGCCGTGCACCAACAATTTCGCGATCACCTCGGGGTCCATGGCGGTGCCGCCGCCGGACACTCGGCGCACGGCGTCGACGAACTGCACGGCGTCGAAGACGCGGTCCTTGAGCAGGTAGCCGACCGCGCCCTTGCCGTCCGCCAGCAGTTCCCGCGCGTAGAGCTGCTCCACGTACTGCGAGAGCACGAGCACCGGCATTCCGGGGACCTGCTTGCGGGCGGCCAAAGCGGCGCGCAGGCCCTCGTCGGTGAACGTCGGGGGCATCCGCACGTCCACCACGGCGACGTCCGGCCGGTGCTCGAGCATCGCGTCCAGTAGGGCGGGCCCGTCGCCGACCGCCGCGACGACCTCGAAGTCGTGGGCGCTCAGCAGCCGGGCCAGGCCCTCTCTCAGGAGGTAGAGGTCTTCGCCGAGGACGACGCGCACGGGATCTCCAGGGTCACTTCGGTGGGGCCGCCCACGGGGGAGCGCACGGCCATGACTCCGTCGAATGTACCGATCCGCCGCTCGATCCCGGCGAGTCCGCTGCCGGAGCCGCGTCCCGCGCCACCGCCCCGCTGCCCGACCTGCCCGACCTGCCCGCCCGGCACCACCGGCACTCCCGGCGCTCCGTCCGCGGATTGCACCCCCGCACCGCCGCGGCCGTCGTCCACGCAGGTCACCCGCAGCCGTCCGTCCCGGTGCCACAGATCGATGCGCACGGTTCGGGCGTGGGCGTGCTTGGCCACGTTGGTCAGCAGCTCGCTCACCGCGAAGTAGGCCGCCGACTCCACCGCGGGCTCGAGTCGGCCCGGCAGGTCGACGGTCACCTCCACCCGCAGCGGGCTGTCCAGCGCGAGGGCGCGGACCGCGTCGCCCAGGCCCCGGTCGGACAGCACCGGCGGGTGGATGCCGCGTACCAGTTCCCTGAGTTCGGTCAGCGCCTTGGCCGATGCCTCGCGGGCCTCCGCCATCAGGGCCTTCGCCGCCTCCGGGTGCTGGTCGATCAGCGCCTCGGCGGCGCCCAGGTTCATGCCCATGGCCACCAGCCTGGCCTGCGCGCCGTCGTGCAGGTCGCGCTCGATCCGGCGCAGCTCGGCGGCCTGGGTGTCGACCGCGTCGGCCCGGGTCTCGGTCAGCCTGGCCACCCGGCGGGCCAGCGCGGCCTGCCGGGCGTTGGCGGTCGGGCCGAGCAGCAGCGCGGTCCACCGGCCGTGCAGCCGGATCAGCGCCGGGCCCGCGTACGCGCCGCCGACCAGGAACGCCGCGCCGAGCGGGAAGGTGGCCCAGCGCAGGTTCGTCAGCGCGCCCGACTTGGAGACGTGCACGAAGCCGTACCAGTCGTTCATCCCGGCGTTCGTCAGCGTCGGCCACAGGATGCCGATGACGAACCCGTACACGCCGTAGAGCACCAGGCTCGCCGCGAAGGCCGCGATGGCGACGCCGACGACGGAGTCCAGGATCGCCCAGGCGAAGTCCCGCCAGGTCTGCGGGTCGCTCACCCGCGCCAGCAGCCGGCGCAGCATCCCGACGAGGCCGGGGGCCGTGGCCACGTCCAGCGGCACCGGCTGGTACGGCTCCTCGATCTCGATCCCGCCCCACTCGCGCGCCAGCCGCCGCGCCGCGTTGGCGGTGTCCCGCAGCAGGGTCAGCGCGCTCGGCAGCAGCAGCAGGCCGATGCCCATCGAGGAGACCATCGAGGCCGAGGTCACCACCAGGGCCCACAGCACGGCGTTCCAGATGCCGAACCCGATCAACGCCCAGCCGCGCAGCGGCGCGAACAGCAGCCGCTCCTTCAGGCTCGGCCGCCGCCGGCCGGTAATCCCAAGCTCGCTCATGGACCCCAGTCTCGCCGTCGCGGGGCCCTCGCGCACGGGCTCCAGACACCCGGCCGGGGGTGTACCTGGTGACACCCCCAAGACACCGGGTGGCCGGATGTCGATGCTGACGCCATGTCAATAGCGTGAGTGTCGAGCCGGTGACCTGCACCGGAACCGAATCCCAGGGGGAATGGGAACCATGGCGCACAGACGTAGTCCCGCTGCCGCGCTCGGCGGCTGGAGCGCGACACACCGCAAGACCGCCGTCTTCGGCTGGCTGTTGTTCGTGATACTCGCGACGGTGATCGGCGGCGCGGTCGGGCAGAAGCAGCTCAGCGACGCCCAGCAGGGCGTGGGCAGCTCGGCGCAGGCGCTGCAGATCCTGCAGGACGCCGGGCTGACCGCCCCCGCCTCCGAGATGGTGCTGGTGCACGACGCGACGGAGACGGCCGACGCGGCGGGCTTCCGGCAGGCCGTCACCCAGGTCACCGCCGCCGTGCACGCGACCGGCCAGACCACGAACCTGCAGAGCCCTTACACCACGGGCCTGATTTCCAAGGACCGGCACTACGCGCTGGTCGAGTTCGACATGACCGGTGCGGCGTCCAGCGCCGGCGACCGGGTGCAGCCCGTGCTCGACGCCGTCGCCAAGGTGCAGGCGGCGAATCCCGGCCTGCGGATCAACGAGGTCGGCGACGCGTCCGGCGACCACTGGGTGAACCAGTCGCTCGGCACGGACTTCAAGCACGCCGAGTGGACGGCCGTGCCCCTCGCCTTCGGCATCCTGCTGGCCGCCTTCGCCGCGCTGATCGCGGCGCTGCTGCCGGTGGTGCTCGCGGTGACGGCGTTCATGGCGGCGCTCGGCCTGCTCGACCTGATCTCGCACGCGGTGCCGCAGTCCTCGTCCTCGAACTCCGTCATGCTGCTCATGGGACTCGCCGTGGGTGTCGACTACTGCCTGTTCTACCTGCGCAGGGAACGGCAGGAGCGGGCGGCCGGTCGTGATCCGAAGCAGGCGCTGGACATCGCCGCGGCCACCTCGGGCCACTCGGTGCTGGTCTCCGGGCTGACCGTGATGGTCGCGATGGCCGGGATGTTCCTCACCGGCATGCACATCTTCGAGGGCTTCGCGCTCGCCTCGATCCTGGTCGTCGCGATCGCGATGCTCGGCTCGGTGACGGTGCTGCCCGCGCTGCTCGCCATGCTCGGCGACCGGATCGACTGGGGCCGGCGCAAGTCCCGGCGGCACCGCCCGGCCAACCCGAACGGCGGCCGCGTGTGGAACGCCACGATGGCAAAGGTGCTCGACCACCCCAAGGGCTTCGCCGCGGTGGCCGCCGGCTTCCTGATCGTGCTGGCGATCCCGGCGCTCGGGCTGCGCACCCAGTCGCTCGACGTGAATCAGCAGCTGCCCGCGAGCTCCCCGCTGGTGCAGACCTACAACGCGATCAGCGCCGAGTTCCCGGCCAGTCCGGCGCCCGGCATGATCGTGATACAGACCCCTGATGTGAACTCGAACGCGGTGGTGGAGGGGATCGCCGCGTTCAAGACCGATGCCGCCGCGGACGGCGCGCTCGGCAGCGGGCCCGTACAGGTCGCGCCGTATCCCGCGCAGCGCGTGGTGAAGATCCTCTTCCCGGTGGCGGGCCAGGGCCGCGACGCGCAGGCCGTGGCCTCGCTGGACACGCTGCGCACGAAGGTGCTGCCGCACACGCTCGGCGCGATTCCGCACACCACGGCTGTGGTCGGCGGCAGCCTCGCATTCAGCACGGACTTCAACGGCCAGCTCGACAACCGCATCGTGCCGGTGTTCCTGTTCGTGCTCGGAGTCACCTTCCTGGTGATGCTGCTCGCCTTCCGCAGCTGGGTGATCGCGGGCACCGCGATCCTGCTCAACCTGCTGTCCACCGGCGCGGCGTACGGCGTGATGGTGGCGGTCTTCCAGCACGGCTGGGGCGCGAGCCTGGTGGGCACGAAGCCGGTCGGCGCGCTCGAGTCCTGGATCCCGCTGTTCGTGTTCGTGGTCCTGTTCGGGCTGAGCATGGACTACCACGTGTTCGTGGTCTCCCGGATCCGCGAGGCGCACGACAGAGGCCTGACGACGAAGGACGCGGTGGCACACGGACTGCGCGCCACCGCGGGCACGATCACCAGCGCGGCGGCCATCATGGTCGCGGTGTTCGGGGTCTTCGGCACGCTGGGCATGCAGGACTTCAAGCAGCTCGGCATCGGCCTCGGCGTGGCGATCCTGCTGGACGCGACCGTCATCAGGGTGCTGCTTCTGCCCACGGTGATGACGCTGCTGGGCGAGCGCAACTGGCCTCGGTCGAAGCGCCGGGTGCCCGAACAGCGGCCGGAGCCCGTGGCCGTCCTGCGCTAGTGCGTCACACTAGCCGTCCAGGGCGCAGCGGGCGGCGCCGATCAGGCCGGCGTCGCGGCCCAGGGTTCCCGGCAGGGCCCTGATTCGCTGGACGAAGCCGAGCGAGGCGCGGCGCTTGAGGTGGGCCCGGAGCGGATCGATGAGCACCGGGCCCGCCGCCGCGACGCCGCCGCCGATGACGACCACGTCGAGGTCGACCAGCGCCGCCGCGCCGACGATGCCGCAGGCCAGCGCGTCGGCCGCGCGGTCGAAGGCGGCCAGCGCGGTCTCGTCCCCGGCGTGGGCGTCCTGCGCCAGCACTCGCGCGTCGAGATCCGGCTCGCCGCCGCGCCAGCCCTGCCGCTTCGCCCAGCGGACCATCGAAGGCCCGCTGGCCAGTGCCTCTACGCATCCTGTCATGCCGCAGACGCAGCGGACCGGCTCGCCGTCCGTCGGGATGTGCCCGAAGTGGCCCGCGTTTCCGGTCGGTCCCGAGTAAACCCGGCCGTCGAGGACCAGGCCGCCGCCGACGCCGGTGGACACGACGATGCCGAGCATCGCGGCCGTGCCGCTGCCCGCCCCGCGCCAGTGCTCGCCCACGGCCGCGGCCACGGCGTCGCCGACCAGCACGGTCCGCGCGCCCGGGAAGGCGGCGGCCACGCTCTCGCGGAGCGGGAAGTCGCGCCAGGACGGGATGTTCACCGGGCTCACGGTGCCCGCGGCCAGGTCCAGCGGGCCCGCGGAGGCGAGGCCGATGGCCCGGGGACGGTCGTCGGCGACAACCTGTTCAGCGAGGTCTATCAGGGTGTTGGCGACGGTATGGCGCTCGCTCGGCGGGGCCGCCGGGGTCGGGATCTCGGCTCGCCGCAGGACCACGCCGTTCGCCACGAGCGCGGCGGCGAGCTTGGTGCCCCCGATGTCGATCGCCAGGATCGGGGAAGCCTCGGTCACGGCTCGGTCCTCTCGGGATGGGGGCGGCTCACGGGTTGAGCAGCGTCGTCAACTGGGGGGCGAAGGCGCGGTGGAAGACGAGCGAGGCGGCGCCGATCGCGCCCGCGCCGCTGCCCGCCGGGGAGAGCGAGACAGGGGCCTTATGCACGCGGCGGGCGATCGGGCGGGCCGAGAGCGCCTCGTCGATCGCCTCGCGGTAGATCCCGCCGACCGGGCCGAGCGCCGGGCCGCCGAGCACGAACAGCTCGACGTCCAGCATGTTCGCCACGCTCACCGCGACGTCCGAAAGGTAGCCCGCGACCCGGTCCACGACCGTGCGGGCCAGCGGATCCCCGGCGGCGGCAGCCGCGCACAACGCATCGTGGTCCACTGACGCCGGGTCGCGCGCGTAGGCGGCCGCGAGCGTTCCCCCGCCGCCGTCCGCGAGCAGCTTGTGTGCGTCGGCGACCATGGCGTCGGGGCACGCGACGGCCTCGAGGCAGCCGCGATTGCCGCAGTAACACTGGGGACCGTCCGGGGCGACGGCGATGTGCCCGAGTTCCGCGGCGTTGCGGTACGGCCCGCGATAGACCTGGTTACCGAGAAAAAGACCACCTCCGATACCAGTCCCCATATACAAATAGACGAAATTGCCGACATTCCGTGCCACGCCCGACCAGCGCTCGCCGATCGCCGCGGCGGTAGCGTCGTTGTCTATGGTCACGGGACTGCCGGTGCTCTCCTCGAGCAGCGTGCCGAGCGGCACCCGCTCCCAGCCCGCCAGCCGCGGCGGATACAGCACCAGGCCGAGATTCTGGTCGATCGGGCCCGGGCAGGCGAGGCCGACGCCGAGCATCCTGCGCCGCGGTATTCCGGCCTCGCGCACCACCTTGCGCACGGCCTTGCCCATCAGCTCCACCGCCTCCTCGGGCTGCACCGAGTGGTGCACCTCGCGGCGCGTTTCGGCGAGCACGCTGCCCGCGAGATCCACCAGCACCGCGGCGATCTGGCCGGGATCGAAGTGCAGGCCCACGGCGTAACCCGCGGTGGGCTCGACCCGCAGCGTCGTGCGCGGCTTGCCGCCGCCGGACGGGCCGACCGAAGGCCGCGCGCCGTCCTCGCGCACCAGACCGTCGGTCAGCAGCCGCCGCACGATCACCGAGATGGTCTGCGCGGTCAGACCCGTGCGCTCGGCGAGCTCGACCCGGCTGGTCGCGCCCGAGGACCTGATCGCGTCGAGCACCACGTTCTGGTTGTAGCTGCCCACTTTCGGCAGATTCGTTCCCGACTGCTGCCGCATGCGTACTCCTGACCTCCCGGGCCATCCGCTCCGAAGTGTTTGTACATCAAATGGATTTACGAAGGAAGTGGCACGATCAATCCCCGGGCTGATTACCCATCATACGGCCCGATTTGCCCTGATAACACGGGGTTTACAATAACGATTCAACACCGGTCTTGACTTCGTAAATCAAATGGACTTACGTAACGGAGCAGCGATCGCTCCCCCGTCACACCGGCGTCACGGACAGGAGATCTCAATGCAAGGACGCAGAAAGATCGTCGCGGCAGCGGGCACGCTGCTGCTCGGGGCCGCGAGCCTCACCGGGTGCACGCTCTCCTCGGGCTCGTCATCGGGCGGCGCGAAGACGATCACCGTGGCCTACCAGGAGTACGGCGACTTCACCCAGCTCAACACGGAGATGCAGTCGCTCAAGACGCAGTACGAGAAGGCGAATCCGGGCTACACCGTCAAGCTCGAGCCGATTCAGGCCTCTGAGAACGACTACTACACCAAGCTCACCCTGATGAACCGGTCCGGGTCCACGGCGCCGGACGTGATGTACGAGGACACCTTCCTGATCAACTCGGACATCCAGGCCGGCTACCTCGCGCCACTCGACTCCTACCTGTCCTCGTGGTCCGACTGGAGCCAGTTCACGCCCACCGCGAAGGCCGCGGCGGTCGGCTCGGACGGCAAGACCTACGGCGTCCCGATGGGCACCGACACGCGTGCCCTCTACTACAACAAGACCCTGTTCAAGCAGGCCGGCATATCCGTGCCCTGGCAGCCGAAGAGCTGGGCCGACGTGCTCTCCGCCGCCGAGACGATCAAGGCCAAGCTGCCCGGCGTGACCCCGATCAACGTCTACTCGGGCAAGGGCTCCGGCGAGGGCGCCACGATGCAGGGCCTTGAGATGCTGCTCTACGGCACGGCCGACCAGCTCTACGACTCGTCCACGAAGAAGTGGATGCCGTCCACGCCCGGCATGCTCGCCTCGCTGAACTTCGTCAAGCAGGTGTACACGACCGGTCTCGCGCCCGACGTGCAGGACGCGCTGAACCCGAACTTCGGCACGACCGTCGCGACCGAGCTGCTCCCCTCCAGCAAGTTGGCGATCGACCTCGACGGTTCGTGGCTCCCGGGCAACTGGGCCCCGACCGGCACCAAGCCGTGGCCCGCGTGGTCCTCCACGCTGGGCGTGGCCGCGATGCCGACGCAGAACGGCCAGGCCCCCGGTTCGACGAGCATGTCCGGCGGCTGGGTCCTGTCGGTCGGCTCGCACTCCGCGAACAAGCAGGCCGCGTTCAACTTCGTGTCCCTGGCCGAGAACAAGGAGAACGCGCTCAACTACGACATCATCGCCAGCCAGATCGCCGAGCGGACCGACGTGGCCGCGGATCCGAAGTACCTGTCCACCAACCCGACCACCGGCTTCTTCACGAACCTGGTGAAGGTGACGCACTTCCGGCCCGCCTACACCGTCTATCCGCAGATCTCGGACCAGATCCAGGTCGCGATGGAGTCGGTGATGACCGGCCAGGCCTCGCCGTCCTCGGCGATGTCCACGCTCGCGCAGCAGGTGAACGGCATCGCCGGTTCGTCGAACGTGGCATCGGGCTCATGACGGTCGCGACACAACAGCAGACGGCGCGCATCCCCATGAAGGGTGGTGCGCGCCGCCCGCGCCGCGTCCGCCGCACGTTCAGCCGGCTGCTGCCGCTCGGTCCCGCCCTGCTGCTGCTGGCGATCTTCTTCGCCGGGCCGCTGATCTGGAGCGCGTACACGGCGTTCACCAACATGGCGCTGTCCGGCTCGGCCACGACGCAGTTCACCGGCCTGGCGAACTTCCGCCGGATGTTCGCCGACCCGGCGTTCGTCAAGTCGCTGGAACTGACCGTCGTCTTCGTGATCGGGTCCGCGGTGATCGGGCAGAACCTGCTCGGCATGCTGCTCGCGCTGATCCTGCGCGGCCGCAACCGGCTCGTGCGCACGATCGTGAACGGCGTCGTGATCGGCGCGTGGGTGGTGCCCGAGGTGGTGGCCGGGTTCGCCTGGTACGCCTTCCTCTACAAGACCGGCACGCTGAACGCGATCCTCGGCCATCTCGGGCTGTCCCAGGACTGGCTCTACACGATGCCGATGCTCGCGGTGATCCTGGCCAACACCTGGCGCGGCACGGCGTTCTCCATGCTGGTCTACTCGGCCGCGCTCTCGGACGTGCCGCCGGAACTGCTGGAAGCGGCCGCGGTCGACGGCGCCTCCTCCTGGCAGCGGCTGCGCTACGTGACCATACCCCTGATCCGCCGATCGATCGTCAGCAACCTGATGCTGATCACGCTGCAGACCCTCGCCAGCTTCGGCCTCATCTACGTGATGACCGGCGGCGGCCCGGGCACCGCCAGCTCGACCACACCGCTGTACATGTACCAGGAGGCCTTCCAGTTCTACCAGCTGGGATACGGCACCGCGATGGCCCTGGTGCTGCTCGTGCTCGGCGCCCTGTTCTCGCTGATCTACCTGCGCCTGATCAAACTGGAGGACTCGTGAGCGAGCTTGCGAGCGAACAATCGAGCACGGCCTTCGCGCGGACGCGCACCCAGCGCCGGCGAGGCGGTGGCCGCGGTGTCGCGAGCGGGATCACGTCGCCGAAGAAGGGTCCCGCGGCCCTCGCGTCGTACGCGGTGATCCTGGTGCTGTTCCTGGCGTTCCTGCTTCCGTTCGCCTGGCTGATCCTCTCCTCGATCGAGACCGGCTCCGGCCTGAACGCGACACCGACCTGGCACTTCACCCTGGCCAACTTCAAGGCGATCTTGAACGTCGCCACCGTCTACCAGCCGATGCTCAATTCGCTGATTCTCTCCGGCGGCACGGCGCTGCTGACGGTGGTGTGCTCGGCGCTGGCCGCGTATCCGCTCTCCCGCTTCCACATGCGCTTCGGCCGCTCGTTCCTGTACACGATCCTGTTCGCCACGGGCCTGCCGATCACGGCCGTGATGGTGCCGGTGTACTCGCTCTACGCGCGGTTCAACCTGGTCGACTCGGAGCCCGCGACGGTGCTGTTCATGACGGCCAGTTCGCTGCCGTTCGCGATCTGGATGACGAAGAACTTCATGGACGGCGTGCCGGTCTCCCTCGAGGAGGCGGCGTGGACCGACGGCGCGAACTGGCTCCAGTCGCTGTGGCGTGTGGTGCTGCCGCTGATGGCCCCCGGCATCGTGGTCGTGTTCATCTTCACCTTCGTGATGCAGTGGGGGAACTTCTTCGTCCCGTTCATCCTGCTGCTGACTCCGGACAAGCAGCCCGCCTCGGTGACGATCTACACGTTCTTCTCCCAGTACGGCGAGGTCGCCTACGGGCAGCTGGCGGCGTTCTCCATCATCTACACCGCTCCGGTCATCGCGCTCTACGGCGTGCTGTCCAAGTTCCTCGGCGGCGCCTTCAACCTCACGGGAGCGGTCAAGGGCTAGTCGCACAAACTCTCGCAAGCCTCCTTCGGTCCCGACGGGCAGGTCCGCGGCGATTCTTCTGGCGGGGAGCACGCGCCTATCTGGGCCTTCTTCGCCGGGCAGGCTTGATGGCCGTGTCGTAGTCTGAGGCCATGCGAGCAGTGACATATGACTCCTACGCGCCCGACGACTCACGGCTGAAGTACGGCGAGGTCGCCGACCCGAAGGTGGGGCCCGGCCAGGTGCTGATCGAGGTCAAGGCGGCTTCGGTCAACCCGGTGGACTGGAAGGTGATGGCGGGCGGCCTCGACCCGATGATGGACGCCGTCTTCCCGGTGATCCCGGGCTGGGACGTGGCGGGGGTCGTCACCCGCACGGGCCCGGACACGCCGGAATTCTCGGTCGGCGACGAGGTGATGGCGTACGCGCGCAAGGACGTGGTGCACGCGGGCACGTTCGCCGAGTACGTCGCGGTGGCGGCGCCTTCGGTGGCGCGCAAGCCCGCCGGGCTGGACTGGGCTCAGGCGGCCGGGCTGCCGTTGACGGGGTTGAGCGCGCTGCGCTGCATGGACCGGCTCGAGGCCGGTCCGGGCGACGTGCTGCTGGTGCACGGCGCGGCGGGCGGCGTCGGGAGCATCGCCGTGCAGCTCGGCGTCGCGCGCGGGGCGCGGGTGATCGGCACGGCGTCGGAGCGCAACCACGACTTCGTGCGCAGTCTCGGCGGCGAGCCCGTGACGTACGGCGAGGGCGTCGTCGAGCGGATCAAGGCTCTGCGTCCGAGCGGCGTGACGGCGGCCGCTGACTTCGTCGGCGGTCAGCTGGAGACGACGCTGGCCGTACTCGCCCCCGGCGGACGGCACGTGTCGATCGCGGATCCGTCCGTGGGCGGGCACGGCGGGGCGTGGGTCTGGGTGCGGCCCGACGGCGCGAAGCTGGCCGAGCTCGCCGCGCTGGTCGACGCGGGCAAGCTGACGGTCGAGGTCGCGGAGACCTACCCGTTGGACAAGGTCGGCGCGGCCTTCGAGGCGAGCCGGGGCGGGCACACAAGGGGAAAGCTCATCATCGTGCCCTGAGACGATCTGGCCTCGGGCCGCTCGACCGAGGCCCCCCGCCCGACGCAGCTCCCCCTCGCCGGGACCTCAGCCCTCTTCGGCGCGGTCGACGGCGGTCCGGATCGCGTCCTCGGTGATCCGGAAATGGTCGCGGGCGATGTGCGCCGCGGTGTCCGGGTCGCCGCCGGTCACCGCGGCGGCAAGCGCCCGGTGGTGCGGCAGCGCCCGGTCGCGCAGCTCGGGGGTGAACGGCTCATGGCTGATACCCAGGCTGACCTGCGCCAACAGCTGCCTGCTGAGCGCGGCGAGGGACGGATTGTGGGCGGCCTCGGCGATGCTGCGGTGGAATTCCACGTCGGCGGCCCGGGCGGCGACCCCGTCCTGCGCCTGCTCGTAGCGCCGCAGGGCGGCCTGGATCGCGGCGTCGTCGGCCGGGCTGTGCCGCTCGGCGGCGGTGCGCGCGACGAGCGACTCGATCAGCCGGCGCAGGTCGAAGAGTTCTTCGAGACGGCCCCACTCCTCGCCGAGCAGCGACTGCACCGCGCCGGCGGTGCGGGTCCCCCAGTCGGTGCGCACGAACGAGCCGCCGGAGCGTCCGCGGCGCGCCTCGACGTATCCGGCCTCGCGCAGGTCGGCGAGGGCCGCGCGCACCGTGACCCGGCTGACCTCCAGCATCGCCGCCAGCTCGCGCTCGGCCGGCAGCCGCTCGCCGGGGCTGTAGTCGCCCACCGCGATGGCCGCGATCAGCCGGTCGGCCACGGCCCGCGCCGCGGTCACCGGCGAGACCGCGCCCACCCCCGGCGGCGACGTCGCGCGTGCGGGTTCTGAGGTCATCGCTGCTGTTCCTCCGAAGTGGTATATACCTGTGGGTGCCGGCCCGTTGGGTGCGGTCCGGTGAATGCGAGACCAAAGGTATTGAAGACAGACCATTAGCCGCCTACCCTCGGTGTCACCGTAGATAGTCGCATCCCGGAGCCGCCCACGATGACTACCCACGAATACGCGCCGATCCCCGACCCGGCTTACACCGGCCGCGCGCCGTTCCGCGACTACCAGACGTGGTACCGCGTGACCGGCGATCCGACCCGCGCCGCCCGCGCGCCGCTGGTCGTTCTGCACGGTGGCCCCGGCTGCACCCACAACTACGTGGCCGCGATCGCGGACCTCGGATCGCCCGAGCGCGCCGTCATCCACTACGACCAGCTCGGTTGCGGCGACTCGACCCGGCTGCGCGACCACGGCCCCGAGTTCTGGACCGTCGAACTCTTCCTCGACGAGCTCGACAACCTTCTGCGATACCTGGACATCGCCGAGGAGTACGACGTGCTCGGCCAGTCCTGGGGCGGCATGCTCGCCGCCGAACACGCCGTGCGCCGACCGTCCGGTCTGCGCCGCCTGATCATCGCGAACTCCCCCGCGTCGATGGCCGACTGGGGCGCCGGCGCGACCGCCCTGCGCGACGAGTTGCCGACCGAGATCCGCCAAGCGCTGGAGCGGCACGAGGCCGCCGGTGCGTACGACCACCCCGAATACCGCGCCGCCGAGGCCGAGTTCTATGCCCGCCACGTGTGCCGCGTCGTGCCCAACCCGCCGGAGGTCGAGCGCACGAACCGGGCCCTGGCCGAGGACGCGACCGTGTACGGGCATATGAACGGCCCCAACGAGTTCCACGTCATCGGCACGATGAAGGACTGGACGATCGTCGACCGGCTGCACCTCGTCGACGTCCCGACGCTGGTCGTCAACGGCCGATACGACGAGGCCACGGACGACTGCGTGCGCCCGTACGTCGAGAACATCCCCGGCGCACGCTGGCATCAGTTCGAGAACTCCTCGCACATGCCGCACGTCGAGGAGCGCGACACCTATATGCGCGTGGTCGGGGAGTTCCTCGACGCCTGATTCAGTCCTTGGCCGATCCGGCGGGCTGCCCGTGCCAGAGCAGCTCGCACAGCCGGTCGAGGCCCTGCGCGAGGTGGCGGCGGTAGGTGCCGAAGGGGAGCTCCAGCTCGTCGGCGACGGTCTGCTGCTGCTTCGCGTCGGCGTCGAGGTACGTGGCGGCTATGACAAGGTACTGCTTCTCGCCGTGACGGTCCTCGCGGAGTCGGCGCAGGGCTTCGGTGATCGCGGCGCGGATGCGGTCGGCGGGGACGACGTTGTCATCAGGCGATAGCGATACGAAGCCGGTTCGCCGCAGCAGGTTGCCGCCGAGGGCGTCGGGGCGGTGCCAGGCGCGCAGGGCCGAACGTACGGCGGCGTTGAAATCCTCGCGCTGGATAACGGCTGTGGGCGCGGTGCTCGCCGCGGGACCAGCGTCGGCGACGTGGTCCATGACTCTGGCGCGCAGCAGTTGATGGCGTTCCGGGTCGCGCCACTTGAGGTCGGCGTCGAGGATCGCGCGGACGACGTCATGCGGGTAGACGCCGCGTGGGCCGGACGCGATGAACGGCAGCTCGCGCAGCCAGGCGAAGAGGGCCGCGGTGTCGGCGTCGGGCAGGGCGGCGCGCAGCAGTTCCTCGTTCGTCGTCGGCAGCAGAGCGCACACGTCGAGGGTCCGGCGGTGCTCGGCGGACGGCGCGTCGCCGACGAACTGGTCCACGAGCGTGCCGATGACGTCCTGCGGGGGAGTCCAGTTCGCGTCGTCGTCTCCGGCCTCGTTCCGGCGAGCCGCGTCGGCGATCAGGGAGAGCGCGAGCGGGTTGCCGCCGGCGAATGCGAGTACTGGCTCGTGGCGGGCCTCCGGAACACGACGCGCGCCCAGCAGCGTCCGCGCGTCACGTTCGGGCAGCTCAGCCAGCTCGACGAGCTCGAGGATCCCCTGCCACGCGGGGTCGCTGCGCCAGGCGCGGGCCGGACGCGTCCGACCGGCGAAGACGACCACAGAACCGAGCGGCAGACGGGGCAGCAAGTCCTCGCGCAGCCAGGTCTCAAGGTGCTGGTAGTGCTCGAAGGCGTCGAGGAGGAGCACGGCGCCCGCCTCGTCGGCGAGCATGCGGGACGCGGCGGCCTCCAAAACGGCAGGCGTGCGCTCGCCGCCGCGAGCGGGGTCCAGCTCGACGACGAGCCGGCCGGCGTCGGCGGCCTCGTCCGCGAAACGACGGAGCAGCGAGGTCTTGCCGATGCCTCCGGGACCGCTCACGAACAGGAACGTGAACGGGCGTGCGGCGTCGTCGAGCGCGGTGCGGAACGCGGCGATCTCGCTTTCCCGGCCGACGAAGGCGCGGCGGCGGGCAGCCTGGAGCTGCTGAGCGAGGGAGCGCGTCGGGTGAGCGGCGCGGGGCGCGTGCTGCCGGGCCGCGGAGCGCGGCTCGCGACGCTGCGAGGGAATGCCGATCATCCCGGCCGTCGTCGCGTCGCCCGCGCCGCGCACGGCGAGCGCCGTACCGCTGCTCGTCCGCACAGTGCCGCGCGCCGTCACGATCCGCGCGTCGGCGCCGCCCGCCTTCATCAGCTTCCTGCCCAGCGCGTCCAGCCGGTCGGCCCGGCCCGCCGCGCCCTCCGCGATCGGGGCCAGCGCGTCGTCGGCGCTGAGCACGCGCTGCTGCATCCGCTTGAGCGCCGGGCCCGGTTCTATGCCCAGCTCGTCCCTGAGTATTCGGCGCGCGCTCTCGTACACGTCCAGCGAATCGGCCTGGCGACCGGCGCGGTACAGCGCGAGCATCAGCAGCTCGTGCAGGCTCTCCCGGAGCGGGTACGACGTGATCAGCCTTCTGAGGCTCGCGATCGCGGCGAGATGGTCGCCCGCCTCCACCTGCGCGGCCGCCTCGGTCTCGGCGGCGTCGGCGCGCAGTTCGATCATCCGCGCGCGGACCGGCTCGAAGTACGGCCCGGGCACGCCCACCAGCGGCACGCCGCGCCACTCGGTCAGCGCCTGACGGCACAGGTCGGCCGCCTCCGAGCCCGCCCCCCGGGCGGCGACCGCGGCGCCGACCCGCCGCTCGAACACGTCCACGTCCACGGACACCCGATCGCCGCGCAGCGCGTAGCCGTCGCCGATCGGCTCGATCACGATTCCGGCGTCCGGATCGCCCGCGTTCAGGATCTGCCGCAGCCGGGAGACGTACGTGCGCACCGCGCCCGCGCCGGACTTCGGCGGGCGCTCGCCCCAGAGCGCGTCCAGCATCGAGGCCATCGAGACGTGCGCTCCGCGGGAGAGCAGCAGCACGGCCAGCACCGCCTGCTGCTGCGGCGGGCCCACCTCCAGCTCCGTCTCGCCGCGCCACGCGCGCACCGGTCCCAACAGTCGGAACCTGAACTCGGTCATCCGTAGCCTCCCCCGCCACCGGCCGCCTCTGGTACGGGCGGCCGGATAGTGCCTGCGGTCCTCGGATGATCTTCGCGGTCCCATTTCCGTGAGACATCCGTCAATCTCACTGAAGATACGCTAAGAGACGATTGCATGAAGGGGTGAGCGTCTTATGAGAAGGTCACGGGCCGTCCCGGCCGCCGCCCGACCGCCGCGTTGACGGCGCGTAGACGGGCCGTTGATCGCCCGGCGTTAGCGTCGGCGATGTGCAGGAACAGCGGATGCGGGCCCTCTACGAGACCCACGGTCCGTTGCTGCTGCACTCGATCATGCGCTGGACCAGCGGGGATCGGCAGGCAGCGGAGGATCTGCTGCAGGAGACCATGCTCCGCGCCTGGCGCAATCTGCACACGCTTGAGGACCAGGCCGCCCGTTCCTGGCTGCTGACCGTGGCCCGGCGGCTGGCCATCGACGCCTCCCGCAGCCGTGCGGCGCGGCCCACCGAGTGCGGGGACGAGCCGCTCGGTCACATGGCGTCGCGGCACGATCACGTGGAGCAGGTGCTCGATCGCGCACTGCTCTCCCCCGCCCTCGCCGGCCTGCCCGACCCGCAGCGCGCCGTATTGTTCCACGTCTATTACCTGCACAGCACGATGCGGCAGACGGCCGAGACGCTCGGCATCCCGGAGGGCACGGTCAAGACCCGTACCCGGCACGCGTTGCGCACGTTGCGCGGCGAGCTGGCCTGAGACGCTCGGCATCCCGGAGGGCACGGCACTGTGAAAACCCCAACCCGACACGCGTTGCCCACCCCGCGCGGCGAGCTGGCCGAGCAGCTCCAGCACGCCTGTTGACCGGCTGTAGACAGGATGTTGAAGCATCCCGGACAGAATCATCGGTCACTCACAACCCCCACGCTCACAACAATTGGTGGTCCAGCTCCGTGAACCCGCCGCACGCCTCAGACTCCAGCGCCCCGGCCGGATCCCCCGTGCCCGACAGCCCGCACATCCCGGGCGAACGGATGACGGAGGCGGTCATCGACCTCGGTGCCGTGGCCGAGAATCTGCGGATCTTCCGCGCCCGCACCGACGCCGCGCTGATGGCCGTGGTCAAGGCCGACGGGTACGGGCACGGGGCCGTGCAGATCGCGCGGACCGCGCTGGCGCACGGCGCGACCTGGCTGGCCGTGTCCTTCATCAGTGAGGCGCTGCCGCTGCGCGCCGCGGGGATCCGGGCGCCGATCCTGACCTTCCTGCACCTGCCGGACGAGGACCTGACCGAGGCGCTGCGCGCCGACCTGGACCTGACCGTCTCCACCGAGGTGCAGCTGGCCGAGATCGCCGCCCGCGCGACGCGGCTCGGCCGGACCGCCGAGATCCAGCTCAAGGTGGACACCGGGCTGCACCGCAACGGCGCCTCGCCGGCGCAGTGGCCCTCGCTCGTCGAGGCGGCCGCCCAGCTGGAGCGGGAGGGCGCGCTGCACGTGCGCGGCATCTGGTCGCACCTCGCGCACCCGGACCAGCCGGAGCACCCGACGACCACCCGGCAGCTCGAACTGTTCGACGCCGCGGTCCGCCAGGCCGAGGAGGCGGGGCTCACCGGCCGTCTGCTGCACATCGCGAACTCCACCGCCGCGCTGACGATCCCCCGCTCGCACCATGACGTGATCCGGCTCGGCAGCGGCCTGTACGGCATCGACCACGCGGGCGGGAACGGCCTGGTGCCGACGATGACGCTGCGCGCGCGGATCGCGATGACCCGCCGGGTGGACGCGGGCGAGGGCGTGTCGTACGACCACGTATATCAGACCTCGGAGGCCTGCAACCTGGCGCTGGTGCCGCTGGGCTACGCCGACGGACTGCCGCGCGCCGCGTCCGGCAGCGCCCGAATAGCGGTGGCGGGCGAGCAGCGGCTGGTCGCCGGACGGATCGCGATGAACTCCTGCGTCGTCGACGCCGGTCAGCTCGAGATCGCGGCAGGCGACCAGGCCGTCGTCTTCGGCACCGGGGAGCAGGGAGAGCCGACCGTGGCCGAGTGGGCGGCATGGTCCGATACGACGCCGTTGGAGGTCCTGACCCGGATCGGCCCGCGCGTGACACGCCGCTACATCGCGGCAGACGGGGACGAGGCTGTGACCGACGTGAGCGCATCAGCGCACGGGGACAAGCTGCGGGTCGTCGTGCTCTTCGGCGGTCCGGGCGGTGAATACGACGTCTCCTGCGCCTCGGGCGCGACCATCGTCAGCTACCTGGACCGCGAGCGCTACCAGGTGCAGCCGGTGCGGATCAGCCCCGAGGGCCGGTGGATTCCGGGCCCGGCGGACTGGGCCGCCGGGATCTGCGGTCCGCACGACCTGGTCGCCGCCACCCCGGACCCGGCGGTGCGCAGCGGCGCCGACCACGAGCAGGCACTCGGCGTGCTGGCCGCGGCCGACATCGTCGTGCCCGCGCTGCACGGCCCGTTCGGCGAGGACGGCACGGTCCAGGCGCTGATGGACGCGCTCGGCGTGCGCTACGTCGGCTCCGGCATGGCGGCGAGCGTGCTCGGCATGGACAAGGACGCCGCGAAGCGGGTGCTGGTCACCAGCGGGCTGCCGGTCGCCGACTGGGCCGTGCTGCGCCGCGAGGACGAGGATCTGTCCGACGCGGACCGCGAGCGGCTCGGCCTGCCGGCGTTCGTCAAGCCGGCCCGCTCCGGCTCCAGCGTGGGCGTGAGCCGGGTCAAGAGCTGGGAGGAGCTCGACAACGCGCTGGCCACGGCCCGCAAGTGGGACGGGAAAGTGCTGGTCGAGCGGAGCGTGATCGGCCGCGAGGTGGACATCGCGGTGCTCGAGCACCCGGACGGCCGGATCGAGGCCAGCCCGCCGGTGGAGATCGTGCTGCACCAGGGCAACCGGGACTTCCTCGACTACGCCGCGAAGTACACGGACGCCACGGCCACCGACGTCCTGCTGCCCGCGCCGCTCGACCCGGAGATCACCGCCGAGCTGCAGCGGATGGCCGTCGAGGCCTTCGAGATCCTCGGCTGCCGGGGGCTCGCCCGAGTGGACTTCCTGCTGCGGGACGGCGTGGAGCCGGTGTTCAACGAGATCAACACCTTCCCCGGGTTCAGCTCCACCTCGCTCTACCCGCGGATGTGGGCCGAGGCCGGGATCGCGCTGCCGAGGCTGCTCGACACGCTGATCGACACGGTGCTCGCCGGAGTGCCCGCGTAACTGCTCACGTCGAATAGGGGCGGGCCCGGCGGCCCGCCCCTATTCGCTGGTGGCGGCGTTAGTGAACCGTTTCCGCCTGCCCGGCCAACTGCTCGGCGAGCGGCTGCAGCCCGGCGGGCTGGGACGCCTTGAACAGCACCGTGTCGCCGGGGGCGAGCAGCTTGTCGAGCACGATCCGCGCCTCGACGTTGTCCGCGGTCCGGATGACGGTCACCCCGGCGGCCGCGGCGCCGTCGGCGATCCAGCCGGCCTCCTCGGCGCCCTTGAGCCCGCCGACCGTGATCACGATGTCCATGCTCAGCTCGGCGGTCAGCGCCCCCATCGCACGGTGCTCCGGCTCCGCCTCGTCGCCCAGGCCGAGCATCGCGCCGAGCACGACGATCGTGCGCCGGCCCTTCGCCATCGCCAGCAGTGCCCTGAGCGCCGCGCGGGTGCTGTGCGGGTTGGCGTTGTACGCGTCGTTGACGATGACGACGCCGTCCGGGCGGTCGGTGATCTCGAGCCGTCCGCGGGATTCCGGGATCGCGGTGCCGAGCCCGGCCGCGAGTTCCTCGGTGCTCAGTCCGATGTGCCGGGCGACGGCCGCCGCGGCCAGCGCGTTGCCGACCTGGTGCTCGCCGACCAGCTGCAGCACGACCGGCGCCGAACCCTCCGGCGTGTGCAGGGTGAAGTGCGCGTGTCCGCGTTCGTCGACGACGATGTCCGACGCCCGGATGTCAGCGTCCTGCGAGAGGCCGAACAGTACCACGTTGGCCTTGGTGCGCGGGCGCATCGACAGCACCCGCTCGTCGTCCGCGTTGAGCACGGCCAGGCCGGTGGACGGCAGCGCCTCGACGAGCTCGCCCTTGCCCTGCGTCGTCGCCTCGTAGCCGCCGAACTCACCGAGGTGCGCGGTGCCGATGTTGGTGACGACGCCGATCGACGGCGGAGCTATCTCCGTCAGGTACTTGATGTGCCCGATCGCGCGGGCGCCCATCTCCAGCACCAGGAAGCGGGTGTCCTCGGTGGCCAGGCTGACCGTGAGCGGCAGGCCTATCTCGTTGTTGAAGTTGCCCGGCGTGGCCACGGTCGCGCCGCGGGTGCCCAGCAGGTGCGCGATCAGGTCCTTGGTGGTGGTCTTGCCCGCCGAGCCGGTGATGCCGAGCACGGTCATGTCGGAGCCGCCGCGCGAGACGAGATACTCCGACAGCCTGCCGAGCGCCTCGACCCCGTCGGCCACCACGACCGCGGGCGCGCCGACCGGCCGCTGCGCCAGCACCGCCGCGGCCCCGCCGGACAGCGCGGCCTCCACGTACTCGTGCCCGTCCACCCGCTCCCCGGGCAGCGCGACGAACAGGCCGCCGGCCTGCGCCTTGCGCGAGTCGACGAACGCGGGCGCCTTCACGATGACGTCGTCCGCGCCGTCGTGCACGGTGCCGCCGACCACGTCGGCGAGTTCCCGCAGCGTTATCTCTCTCATGCACCGTGATACGGATACGGCGCCGAATTGGATTTCTGGAGGCTCAGCCCGGGCGGCGGACCGCGTAGACGGGCATCCACGCGATCGGCTCGAGCCGGATGAACGCTCCCTCGTGCGGGGCGACGACGACCATGCCGTCCCCCGCGTAGATGCCGACGTGCGAGGCGTCGGCGTAGAAGATCACCAGGTCGCCCGGCCTGACCTGGCTGAGCGGCACGCCCGTGCCGGCATCCGCCTGGTCCTGCGAGGTGCGCGGTATCCAAACCCCGACCGCGCCCCAAGCCTGCTGCGTCAACCCCGAGCAGTCGTACGAGTCGGGCCCGTTGCCGCCGTATTCGTACGGCTTGCCCATCTGCTCCAGCGCGAACTGCAGGGCCAGCTCACCCCGGGTTTCCCCGGGAAATGCCAGGTGCGGCCGCCACCGGTGCCTCGACTCCACGCTCGTGTCGGCGACAGCAGGAGTGGCGGCGACGATGCTCAGCACCGTCGCCGCCACTATGGCCGCGAACGCGGCCCGCGGCGATCTTCGCCGATGTCCGGATACCCGCCCGCAACTCCATATCCCGCGTCTCCACGAAGCCCGCATGGCACCTTCCCGCCTCGATCGGTTTCTGCAACCTCTCTCGGCGCAGGTCCGTACCCGCGAGAATGGGATGCTAACGCACAGTAGTCGGCGTTGAGCCGCGCGAAGTCCCGGATGAAAGACCGAATGGGCCAAACGACCCGCGCCCGAGCACCCGCACGGGCACAGCCGCCGACCCGAATCCGGCCGCTACCGTCAGGAGCTCGTCGCCTGCGGCCGGAGGTGGAAGGCGATCTGGCCCCCGTCGGCGGTCTCGGCGTCGAGGACCTTGTCCGCGAGCTGCTCGGCGGCCTCCGGCTCCAGGAAGACCCGGGCCTGGTGTACCTCGAGCACCTCGTCCTGCGGTCCGGGGCCGCTGGTCAGCGCTGCCGCGAGGGCGGGGCCCTGTGTGTCGTCGGGGTTGGGGACGATGCGCAGCCCGGTGGTCTCCGGCATGTTGGGCTGCGAGGTCAGTTGGCTGATGGCAGTGGCAGCCGCGTCGGTCAGCATCAACATAGGCGTCTGCTTCCTTTCCGATTGGCGTCGATAAGTGGCCCGCGTACCCGATCGGTCCCGGGCGAAACGCCGCCCCTCGGCGAGACGAATCTCACCCCCCGGCGTGAAACAGCTCAGGATCCGGGTGGGCGAACCAGTCGCGGGCCGAGCGCGCGACCGTCTCCAGCGCGTTGTTCTCCGCGAACAGGTGGGTTGCGCCGGGAATCACCTCAAGCCGGTGCGGGGCGCTCAGCCGCGCCGCCGTCTCCCTGTTGAGCTTGAGAACCTGCGGATCGTGGCCGCCGACGATCAGCAGCACGGGAGCGTGGACGCGGCCGACCGCGTCGCTCGCCAGATCGACCCGGCCGCCCCGGGACACGATCGCGGAGATCCGGTCCGGGCGTTCGGCGGCGGCGATCAGCGCCGCGGCGGCTCCGGTGCTCGCCCCGAACAGGCCGAGCGGCATCGACTGGGTCTGCGGGTACTCGGCGAGCCAGTCCACCGCGTCGATCATGCGCCGGCCGAGCAGGTGGATGTCGAAGCGGAACTCGGAGGTGGCGTCGTCGACCGCCTCCTCGCGCTCGGTGAGCAGGTCGAGCAGCAGGGTGCCGAACCCGGCCCGCTGCAGCGTGCGGGCGACGGCGCGATTGCGCGGGCTGTGCCGGGAGCTGCCGGTTCCGTGCGCGAAGACCACCACGGACCGCGCGCCGTCCGGCAGGACGAGGTCGCCCACGATGCCGGCTGCCTCGACGACCGGGACGCGCACGGTGGTCGCGGGAGTTTCCGTCAGGCGATTGGGGGTCATGGGATGCCGTTGTGCCCGGATTCCGGCGGAAAATGCACTTGTGCGGGGAAGGAGGTAAGCGATGAGCCGAGAACCTGAACTCCCCAGGCGCTTCGCGGACCGGTTCGAGGCGGGCCGGCTGCTCGCCGACCGCGTCGCCCGGCTGGACCTGCGCGAACCGGTGGTGCTTGGCCTGCCGCGCGGCGGGATCCCGATCGCGCGGGAGATCGCCGACCGGCTCGGCGTGCCCGCGGAGGCGTTCGTGGCGCGGAAGATCGGCGTCCCGGGCTTCCCGGAGTACGGCATCGCCGCGATCGCCGAGGGCCTCGACGAGGTCATCCTCAGCCCGCAGGCCGGAGAACTCGGCTTCGACGCCGAGCAGCTGGCCTTGCTGGCCGTGCCGGAGCGACGCGAGCTGGACCGCCGCGTCAGCGTGTATCGCGGAGAACGAACGCTGCCGGAGCTGCGCGGGCGGGAGGTGGTCCTCGCGGACGACGGCCTGGCCACCGGCGTCACGGCTCAGGCGGCGCTGCGCTCGCTGCGGCAGCGGGACCCGAGCAGGCTGGTCTTCGCCGCGCCCGCCTGCGCGCCGGACGCCGTCGCCCGCCTCACCGGCAGAGCCGGCCTCGCCGACGCGGTCGTCTACCTGCTCGCTCCCCGGGACTTCCAGGCGGTCGGCGAGTGGTACGTGGACTTCGGGCAGCTCGACGACGCGGACGTGATCCGGCTGCTGGGCCGCGCATAACGCGCCCGCTACGCCCCCGCGACCCGCAGGATCAGCCCGGCGAGCGTGCGCGCGGCGTCGGGCTTGCCGAGTTCCCGGGCGTGGTCGGCCATCGCGGTACGTGCGGCCGGGTCGTCGAGCAGGGAGCCGATCGCGGAGCGCAGGTCCTCGGCCGAGACCTCGCCGAGCAGCGCGCGGGCGGCGCCGCGCTCGTCGAGGTAGCGGGCGTTGAACGTCTGCTCGCCGCCTGCCGAGGAGGCGAGCGGGATGAGGATCGCGGGCTTGCCGAGGGCCGAGAGCTCGGAGATCGTGCCGGCGCCGCTGCGCGCGACGACGAGGTCGGCGAGCGCGAACAGGTCGGGCAGCTCGGGACCGATGAAATCGGCGACGTGGTAGCGCGGCGCGAGCTCCGGGGAGAGCGCGGTGGCGGCCTCGCGCATCCGGGCGATCTCGGCGGCGCCGCACTGGTGCACGACGTTGGCCTGCTTGAGCAGCCAGGGCAGCGCCTCGACGATCAGATTATTGATCTGCCGGGCGCCGAGCGCGCCGCCGGTGACGTACACCGTGGGCAGCGCGCGGTCGAAGCCGTCGAGGCCCAGCGCGGTCACGGCCCGCTCCGGGTCCCCGCCGAACAGTTCGGCGCGGATCGGGTTGCCGACGAGTTCGGCGCGGCCGCGGGTGCGTCCGGGCAGCAGGCCGAGGCTGGATTCGGAGGAGACCGCCGTGGCCCTGGCCAGCCGCGCGAGGATCCGGTTGGCCAGGCCGAGGCGCACGGTCTGCTCGTGGATCACCAGCGGACGATGCAGCAGCCAGGCGGCGACGCTCACCGGCACCGCGACGTACCCGCCGAAGCCGACGACCACGTCCGGCCGCAGCCGCCGCACGATCCCGCAGGCCTGCACCGCGCCCCACGGCACCCGAGCCAGGTCCTTGATATTGGTCCAGGTGATCATGCCGAGCGGGTTGCGGGCCCGGCGCAGCTTGCCGGTGGCCACCGGCAGGAAGTCGATGCCGTTCTGCCCGGCGACCCGCTCCTCCAGCTTGCCGCGCGCGCCGACCCAGCTGACCGACAGCTCGCGGCCCTGCCCGGCCAGCACCTCGCGGAGCGCGTTCACCGTGGTCAGCGCGGGGTACACGTGGCCCCCGGTGCCTCCGCCGGTCACGATCACCCGGACGGGGCGCGCCCCGTCGGCTCGACTGCTCACCTGGTACCGCCTTCTCGGAGCCCGGTTCGTGCTTGACCGGTTAAGGGTCCCATAATTCCGGCACGCATCGGGAGCCAACGGTGCCATTGGCCTGGAGTGGTGTCAGGCTTGCGCGATGGGCTCGCCGCGACGCCGTCGCCCAACGGTTGTTACGCGTGCGTTTCCGGTTCCTCTCCGTAGTCTGAAAAAGTCTCCCGGATTTCCCTCAACCCCTCGGCGGCATCCGTCGTCTTTTGCGGCGTGACTACCTACGAACCGTGGCTTCCCCCGGCGGACCCCAACGCGCAGACCCACGCCCTGCCCTGGTCCCCGTCGCCCGAACAGGACCCGCAGGAGCGCACCCGCGTCTGGTCGGCCGAGGGCTCGCCCGCGGGCCTGGGAGCCGCGGTCGGCGGTCGGCGACCGGCGAACCGACGCAGGGTGCTGTTCGCCGCGGGCGGCCTGATGCTGCTGGCCGGCGGCGGCATAGCCACGGCCGCGGCGGCCGCCGGACGCGGCAAGCAGATCGTCGGCGCGAGCGGCGGTTCCGGCGGTTCCGGCACGCGCCCGTTGGCCGGCTCCACGACCGGCGCCGCGTCGCACTCGGCCTCGTCCGCGGGTTCGCCCGCGGGCTCGGCGTCCGCATCCGCCTCCGCGTCGTCCTCGGCGAGTTCCCCGGCGAACTCCCCCTCGGGCCAGAACTCGACCTCGGCCTCGTCCTCGGCCTCCGCGTCGGACTCGGCCCCGGCGTCGCAGAACGGGAAGGTCTACAGCCGGCCGCAGTGGTACGTCGACGACCAGGGCCCGATGGCCATCGCGCTGACCCTGGACGACGGACCCAGCGCGACCTACACGCCGCAGGTCCTCGAGATCCTCCGTCAGCACGGCATCAAGGCCACCTTCAACATGATCGGCCAGCAGGTCGCCGGAAACCTGTCGCTCGTGCGCGAGGTCTCCGCGGCCGGCCACACGATCACCAACCACACCTGGGACCACGCCGACCTGACGCGCTACACGTATCGGCAGGTCCTGTCGCAGATGGACCGCTGCAACGACGCGTTGTCGAACGCGAATCAGTCCCCGACCATCTTCCGCGCACCCTACGGCAACTGGTCGAAGGCCGTCTTCCAGGCCTGCGCCGCGCGCAACCTCCGGCCGGTGGGCTGGTCGGTCGACCCGCAGGACTGGAACACCGCCGAGGTCGACACGCAGCAGATCGTGCACACGGTGCTGAAGTCCACCCGCGCGCACGACATCATCCTCGAGCACGACGGCGGCGGTAGCCGCCGCAACACCGTCGCGGCGCTCAAGCAGTTCATCCCCGTGCTGCTGGACCGGGGCTTCAACTTCGTCGCAATGTAAGAAGGCTGAGGCGCGAGTGCTCCCTGGGGGTGCGGAGCAGGCACCTCAGCCTTCCGGCTATGCGGATCCGGATCCGGATCCGCGGTGATTCGGCGGGTCAGTCGCCGCCACCGCCGCCGCCATCTCCGCCGCCGTCGCCGCCCGAGCTGCCGCCGTAACCGCCGTAGCCGCCATCGCCTCCGTCGCCTCCGTCGCCGGAACCGTCGCCGCCGTAGCCGCCGTCCGAACCGCCACTGGCGGACGAGCCGTCGCTCGCGGACGCGGAATCAGCGGAGGCCGCGGAGTCCGTGGACGAGGTCGAGTCCGTGGACGAAGTGGAGTCCGTGGACGCCGAGGTGTCCGCGCTCGCGACCGACGTCGTGCTGGTGTCGGTCGAAGCCGCCGGAGCAGCCGGAGCAGCGGGGGCAGTTGCGGCAGCCGGAGCAGCGGGAGCTGCAGCAGCGGCCGGAGCAGCGGCTGCCGCCGCGTCGTCCGCGGCGGCCGGGGCCGCGGCAGTGGTCGTCGACGCGGTGTCGCTGGTCGCGTCGGCGGGCGCCGCGAGGGCGGACGTCGCCGTGGTCGACGTCGTGGCCGCGCTCGGCGTGTTCGTGTCGGTCGACGCGGTATCGGTGTCCGTATTCGTGTCCGTATTCGTGTCCGTATTCGTGTCGGTCGAGCTCACTTCGGACGGAGTGGACTTGGTCACCGTCGTCGAGACGACACCCCACTGCGTCGGCGTCGAGGAGAGCGGGGCGGCGATCGAGCCGCTGACCGCGTCGGCGCTGGCGTCCTGACCGGGGGCGGCGACCGCGGTGGCCGACTTGAAGCCGGCCGGCGTGGACGAATCGGCGGCGACGGCGGACACGGTGCCGCCGTTGACCGCCTCGGAGTGCGACGCACTGACCCCGCCCCAGGCGTTGCCGGCCGCGGCCGTCCCCGCCTGGGCCGAGCCCGTGTCACTGGACGCGGCGGCCGCGGTGGTGGAGCCGCCCGCCGCGGTGGAACCGGCCTCGGACGCGCCGGGGCCGTCGGTGCTCGTCCCGCCGTAGGTCCCGCTGACGCCGACGGCCTTGCTGCCGATCGAGGTCGTGCCGCCGAACGCGGAGGTGTCGCTGCTCCCGCTCGCGGACTCGGCCGAACTGCTCGTCGACTTCGTGCCCGACGACTCCGAGGACACGCCGCCGGCCGTCGTACTCGCGGATCCGTAGGTCGCCGCCGTGCCGGACGCGCTGGACGTCTCGGCGTTCGCGCCGCCGCCGATGGCCTGCGCGGAGGACGAGCGGCCGTTGGTGTTGGCATTGGACTCGGCGTTCGAGTTCGACCCGGTGGACGAGGCGCCGGCACCGACGCCGCCGCCGTTCGGGGCGGACTTGCCGTCGCCCGCGCCGGCGGTGTTGGTGCTGCCGCCCCACGAACTCGAGCCCGCGCTGCTGGTGCCGTCGCCCGCGTTCACGCCGGCCTGTGCCGGGTTGCCGCTGGAGCTCTTGCCCCAGGCCTCGCCGACGCCGATCGCGCCGGTGTCGTAGCCGTCGCCGGTGCCGCTCTGGCCGAACGAGCCGCTGCCGTCGGTGCCGTAGGAGCTGGACAGCGCGCCGCCGTTCGCACTCGGCGGATCGGCCAGCGACGTGCCGGTCAGGTGGATGACGCCGAGGGCGGTGATCGCGGTGACGATCGCGCCCTTGCGGGCCGCGCGCAGCGCCGCCGACGGCCGCCGGTGGCGGTGCGGGCGCCGCTTCGAATCGGTCTCAGGATCCTGAGGAGTGGGCGTTGATGATTCGTCTGCTGACATGGAAGAAATCTCTCCAAGCGTTACAAAGCTGACGTTATCAAGCTAGCCGCGACGCCGCGCGGTTCCCTCGGCCCGAGAGCATGAATTACCCGCCCGGACTTGTCGCCCGGTGACAAGTCCGGGTTGGTCGTAGACTGCAACCCATGACGCGCAAGCTCGCCACGAACACCACCGCGGACCGTGAATCGCTGCTCGAATTCGTCCGCCCCCGGCACAACGGCCTGGTCATCACGACGCGTGCGGACGGTACGCCGCAGGCCTCTCCGGTGACCTGCGGCGTCGACGAGCAGGGCCGGATCGTCGTGTCGACCTACCCGCAGCGGGCCAAGGCCCGCAACGCGCGGCGGAACCCGAACGTGAGCATCGTGGTGCTCTCGGACGACTTCGGGGACGCGTGGGTGCAGGTCAACGGGACGGCCGAGCTCATCGACGCCGTCACGGACGTGGAGCCGCTGGTCGAGTACTTCCGCTGCATCGCGGGCGAGCACTCGGACTGGGACGAGTACCGCGCCGCGATGGTCAAGCAGGGCAAGGCCCTGCTGCGGATCACGCCCGAGAGCTGGGGCCCGATCGCGACCGGCGGCTTCCCCCCGGAGCTCGCGGAGGACTGAGCCGGGTCAGCCCTTCTGCCGGTCGGCGGTCAGCGTGCCGCCGACGGCCCAACTGTCGGCCGGCGTCTCCTGGATCCACACCTGGACGCTCTCGGCCGGAACCTTGAGGGCGTCCACGAACGCGTCGGTGATCCGGGTGACGAGGTCCCGCTTGAGCTCGACGTCGCGCGGGCCCTGCTGAATGGTGACGATGGGCATGTGAAGCCTCCTGATGAGATCGGTTTTCTCCTGCCACCACCAGTTCACCGCGCCGGCCCGGGACGATCAACGAACAGTTCACGCACGCTGCGATCGTGAATCGCGAACGCCCAGTTCAGGACCGGCTTCGCGGCACGCGGCGAACACCGCAGCGGTGACCGTCTCAGGGGTCGAACGGCCGACCGCGAGCAGCGTGGGCAGCGAGAGCGCGGGTCCGCTCAGCTTGCGGAAGACGACGTGCCGGACGTTGAGCTGCGCGGCGTGCGAGGCGTAGACCACCGTCCAGCCGGCCGTCCCTGCGCCGAGCGCGGAGAGCGTCTCCTGCAGGCCGGGGGAGACGTGGCCCGCGCTGGGTTCGAACCCTGCGTCGTGGCACGCGCCGACGACCAGGTCCACCAGCGCGCGGTTCGCCCGCCGCTCGACCAGCCAGAGCGGGAGTCCGGCGAGGTCGGCGATGGCGAGCTCCGGCGCGGCGGCCAGCGGATGCCTGCGCGGCAGCGCGACCACCAGGCCTTCACGCCACACCGGAAGCAGCCGCAGCGATCCGACCGCGGCCTCCTCCACGTCGCCGCGCACGAACGTCGCGTCGAGTCCGCCCTCGGCCACCAGCTCGAGCCTCTTGGCCATCGGCGCGGAGACCAGGTCGACCTGCGTGCCCGGCAGCCGCCGCGCGAGACCGTCGAGCACTGCCGTGAGCCGGTCGCCGAGTCCCGCGCTCGTGCCGATGCGCAGCACGCGCGACCGGTGTTCGGCGAAGCGGGCCATCGACGCGACTGCGCGTTCCTGCGCGTCGAGCACGGCCAGCGCCTCGGGCAGGAACGCGCGACCGGCCTCCGTCAGCCGCACGTGCCGGGACGAGCGGTCGAAGAGCACGACGTCGAGCTCGCGTTCGAGGCGGCGGATCTGCTGGCTGACCACGGACTGCGCGATCAGCAGGCGTTCCGCCGCGCGCCCGAAATGCAGTTCCTCGGCGACGGTCGCGAAGTACCGGAGTTGGCGCAGTTCCACGCGCTTCAGCCTACGTGCACGCAAAGGGACCCGCGCCGATGCGGACCCCTCCTTGCGCGATCGCGGTACTGCCGACTAGTCAGAGCAGGCGAGGAACTAGTCGAGCAGACCGTCGTAGTTCGGCAGCTCCCAGGTCGAGTCGGCGTAGCCGCCCTCGATGTCGACCGTGTTGTTGCCGATGTTCGCGATGATGTCGTAGCCCTCGGACTCGAGCTGCTCGCGCTCGGCGGTCTTGAAGGTGTTGACCGCCTCGAACAGCTGGATCGGGTTACGGCTGTAGAGGCCGTCCACCTGATAGCCGACCGATTTGAGGTTGTACTCGGTGATCAGGTCGATCACGTCCGGGCGCGCGGTGATGAAGAAGATCTTCACGCCCTTGGACGCCGCGTACTGCGCGAGCGCGAGCACCGGCGGGTCGGCCGGGGTCGGGTAGGAGCTGTAGAAGTACGAGGCCAGCGCCGTGTTGTCGATGTCGAGCACGACGGCCAGCTTCGAGGTCGAGGCGGCCTCGGCGATCCGCTCCTGGATGTAGGCCAGGGCGGGGGCGGTCACGGCCGTCACGTCCGTCTGCCACTGGGTGTAGGTGACGGTGGTGGTCGTGGCGGAGGTGGTCGTGGCGGCGTTGGCGGGCGTGACCAGGCCGGCGACGAGACCGCCGGCGAGCGCGGTCACCGCCGCGGTGCGGCGGAGGGCGCGAAGACTCATGGGTATGCGTTTCCTTACCGGAGAGTAGGAAAGTGCGACGCCTCCTCATTCTGCGGAGCCAGACGAACATCGGATGACCGGAGCCTGACGAGCGCGCCTTATGCGGCTGGACAACAAGCTGCGCGTGTCGGATGAGAACCCTGACTGAGTTCTCATCTGCGGCGGAACTCAGCCGAACGGCGACTTTCCCCACCAGTCCCCCGCCGCGGCCAGGCCGGGCGGCACCGCGAACAGCGCGCTGCCGGTATGCCGGATGTACTCGTTGAGATTGTCCCGCTGGCCGAGCCGGGTCTGGATCGGCACGAACTGGCGGCGCGGATCCTTCTGGTACGCGATGAAGAACAGCCCCGCGTCCAGCAGCCCGGTGTCCAGGTCGATGCCGTCGGTGTACGAGTAACCGCGACGCAGGATCTTCTGCCCGCTGTTGGTCTCCGGGCCGGCCAGCCGGATCTGCGCGTTGAGCGGGATGACCGGCGTGCCGTCGAACGCCTTGGCCCTGACGTCCGGGGTGTCGAACTCCTGCTTGCCGCTGAGCGGCGCACCGCTGGTCTTGTACCGGCCGAAGACGTTCTCCTGGTCGGCCAGGTAGTCGGTGTCCCAGGACTCGATCAGCATCCTGATCCGACGGGCGACGAGGTAGCTTCCGCCCTTCATCCAGGCCTGGTCGGTCTCGCCGCCCACCCACACGAAGTCGTCGAAGTCGTCGGCGGACTCGGCCTTGATGTTGCGCGTGCCGTCCTTGAAGCCCATCAGGTTCCGCTCGGTCTGCTGGGACGTCGAGGTGGACGACGTGCGGCCGAACCCGAGCTGCGACCAGCGGATCACGGCCGTACCCGGGCCAGCCAGGCGAAGTTGCGGATCGCGTGGAAGGCGACGGTCGGATCGTCGGCGCACGCCTGCACACACAGGTCACCGCCGCTGCGCGCAGCCTGCAACGACCCGTCGCCGGGCAACGTCGGCAACGGCGCGAGCGCGGCTGGACGCTTGTTCGCGAGCCCGAACGGCTTGTACGTCAGGCCATCGGTGAGCGTCTGCAGCTTCTCGACGTTGGCGAGCAGGCCCGAGCCGTAGGAGGACAGGCCACTGAGACTCTTCTCCTGGAACAGGCCCTTCTCGATCCGGTGGAAGCCCTCCCACTGGCTGGCCGGGACATCGTCGATGCGGGCGTCGATGTCGCTGTCGAGGTTGTCACTGCCGACGGTGAAGGACTCGGCGACCGGCCCGATCTTCTCGTAGTACGGCCGCGCCTTCCTGTAGGCCTGCTGAGCTGCCGTCAGATCGTTGCCCCGCAACGCGGTCTGCAGCGCCACTGAGGTCTGCACGAGGTAGCCGATCTGCGTCGTCACGTAGGAGGCGTACTGCTTCGTATCCTCGGCGAGCAGGGTGTCCACGCTGGTCGAGCCCGTACTCGCGGACGAGCCGGTGACGGTGAGCGTGGTGTACTCCTGCGCCGCGCCGGGGCAGGAGAGCGTGTACTTGCCCGCGTCCGCGTTGACCGAGAAGGTGCCGGAGAAGCCTGGCGGCAGGTTCTCCTTCTCACCGACGATCCGCTGACCGCTCTGCAGTTCGACCTCGCTGACCGCTGTCGCGTCCTTGTTGCTGATCTTGAACGTGATCGCACCCGCCGGGCGCATCCACACGACCATGTACGTGACCATGCCGACGGCTAGCACGCCGACGACGGTCTCGAGGCTCTCCTGCTGACGCTGCGGCAGATTCGAGGAGACTGCCTCGAGCGTCGCGCCGACCGCAACGCAGAGCAGCATGGCCGCGCCGACTCCGACGAAGACCCAGCGCAGCAGGTCCCGCCGCCCCTGCTGTCTGAGGAAGGCCGCGATTATCCCGACGATCAGCGCGGCCTCTAGGCCCTCGCGCAGGCCGATCACAAAGGTAGGCAGCATCGGGCCGCACGCTCCGTCCGTCGTCAGATCAGTTAGGTTTGCCTAACCTAATCTACGCGCGGCGCGATGGAACCCGGCCCTGCCGGACTTACTCGACGACGAGCTCGACCGGGATGTTGCCGCGGGTCGCGTTGGAGTACGGGCAGACCTGGTGCGCGGCCTCGACGAGCTTGCGGCCGGTCTCGCCCTGCAGCTCCTCCGGGAACTCGACGCGCAGCACGACGGACAGGCCGAAGCCCTCGCCCTGCTTGTTCAGGCTGACCTCGGCGGTCACCGAGGCCTCGCTGGTGTCCACCTTCTCCTGCCGGCCCACCGCGCCGAGCGCGCTGGCGAAGCAGGCCGCGTATCCGGCGGCGAAGAGCTGCTCGGGGTTGGTGCCCTTGCCGTTGCCGCCGAGCGCGGGCGGGAAGGCGAGGGTCAGGTCCAGCTGGCCGTCGGAGCTCACGGCCCGGCCCTCGCGACCGTTCGCAGTCGCCGCCGCGGTGTACAGAGCGCTCATGTTCGTTCCTTCCACAAGTTCCGGTGCGACTTGTCCGCCGCCTTCGAGAAACATCGTGGCACACAATTTAGTTGTGCGCAACTGAACTGTGCGCGACTGAGGTATCCTAGAGGGGTGAACACCGCGCATACCTCTCCCGCCGAACTCGCCCTCGAACAGGCGATGCGCCTCGACGCGCAACTGTGCTTCGCGGTGCACGCTGCCTCCCGCGCCTTCGACAGCGTCTACCGCGTGACCCTGCGCGAGGCCGGCCTGACCTACCCGCAGTATCTGGTGCTGCTCGTGCTCTGGGAGCACGGCGAACTCAGCGTCAAGGAGCTCGGCCGGCGGCTACGCCTGGACTCGGGCACCCTCTCCCCGCTGCTCAAGCGGATGGAGGCGGCCGGGTGGGTGGAGCGTCGCCGGGACGAGGCCGACGAGCGCTCGGTGATGGTGCGGGCGACACAGGAGGGCGTCGGCCTGCGTGAGCGCGTCTGCGTCGTCCCCGATCGCACTGCGGAGTCGACCGGAATGAGCATCGCGGAGATGGTCGAACTGCGCGAGCGCATCAAGGCTCTGACCGAGTCGCTGGACACGGCCGTGGAGCGGCTGTCGAGTGCGGGTGCGAGCGCGAGCGCGAAAACAGGTGCGAGCTCGAAAGCGGCAGCGTAGCCCGGCTACAAGACCAACAGGGCTTCGAACGCTCATCTATTCGCTATGGGCGCTCAAATGTGAACGTCCACTCATCCCGCTCATCCTCAGTCGCCCGACGCCGACCGCTCGGCCTCCGCGGCACGCTGCTGGAGCAGGGTGCGTTCGGCGGCGTTGCCGGCGAGATCGGCGGCGCGGGCGAATTCGGTGCGCGCCTCGGCGTGCCGGCCGATGCGCGTGAGCAGGTCGGCGCGTACCGCGGGGAGCAGGTGGTAGTTCGGGAGCGCGTCCGCGGCGACGAGGTCGTCGACCAGGGCGAGGCCCGCCGCCGGTCCATCGGCCATCGCGACGGCGACGGCGCGGTTGAGGGCGACGACGGGCGTGGGGACCTGGGTCGCGAGCGCAGCGTAGAGGCGCGCGATGGTCGGCCAGTCCGTCTCCTCAGGCGTCAGGGCCCGAGCATGGCTGGCGGCGATCGCGGCCTGCAGGGTGTACGGCCCGGGCGGACGGCCGACGGCCACGGAGAGGTTCTCCGCGATCGCGAGCGCGGCGAAGCCTCGGCGGATGAACATCTGGTTCCAGCGGCCGCGGTCCTGATCGCTCAGCAGCACGAGGCCGCCGTCGGACGCGGTGCGCGAGGTCAGACGCGACGACTGCAGTTCCAGCAGCGCCGCGAGGCCGTGCACCTCCGGCTCCTTGGGCATCAGGGCACTGAGCACGCGGGCGAGTCGGACCGCGTCGTCGCACAAGGCCGGGCGGGTCCACTCGTCGCCGGCCGTCGCCGCGTAACCCTCGTTAAAGATCAAGTAGGTGACTTCAAGGACTGACGCCAGGCGCTCGGCGAGTTCCTTGCCCTCCGGCACCTCGAACGGGACCTTCTTCTCGGCCAGGGTGCGCTTCGCGCGGACGATGCGCTGCGCGATCGTGGCCTCGGGGACGAGGTACGCGCGGGCGATCTCGGACGTCGTGAGGCCGCCGAGCAGCTTGAGGGTCAGGGCCACGCGCGCCGGGGCGGCGAGCACCGGGTGGCAGGCGGTGAAGACGAGCCGGAGCAGGTCGTCCTCGATGTCTGGCTCGTCGAGGGCTGATTCTGGTCCCGGCTCGCTGGACGCCGCCCCGGTCTCCAGATCGCGTCCGAGCAGCTCCAGCTTGCGGGCATAGTTCTGGTCGCGGCGGATCAGGTCCACGGCGCGCCGCTTGGCGACGGTCATCAGCCAGGCGCCGGGATTGCGCGGCACGCCGTCAACCGGCCACTGCTCCAATGCGGCGACGAGGGCGTCCTGCGCGAGGTCCTCGGCGAGCCCGAGGTCGCCGCCAACGAGCCGCGTCAGCCCGGCGACCAGGCGCGGAGCCTCGATCCGCCACACGGCCGAGACTGCCGAGCCGGCTGAATCGGTCGAGGCGATCGGGCCAGGCGAATCGGTCAGGCCAGGCGAGGCGACCGGGCCAGCCGAGGCGGCCGGGCCAGCCGAATCCGTCGGACCAGGCGAGGCGATCGGGCCAGCCGAATCCGTCGAGTCCGTCGAGGCGGTCGAGACAGCCGAATCGGTCGGGCCAGCCGAATCGGTCGAGTCCGTTGAGTCCGTTGAGTCGGTCGAGGCAGCGGCGCGTTCGTCCACGCAGCCATCTCAGCAGGGCTGGGGCGCCCGCGCAAAGCGGACGTCCCGCACCCCGCCCCAGCCTGGAGCCTCAGGAGGCCTCGAAGACCGAGCGCACCTCCACCACGACCTCCCAGGCGTCGCCGTGCACCAGCAGGAACCGGTTCGCCCACTCGGCGGCCTCCTCCTGCGTGCCGACCTGCACCAGCGCGAAGCCGCCGATGAACTCCCGGGCCTCGGTGTACGGGCCGTCGACCGTCGTCACCTTGCCGCCCGACAGTTGCAGCACGGTCGACTCCTCGGCCGGGCCGAGGCCCGCGGTGTCGAGCAGCACGCCCGCGCGGGTCATCTCCGAGATGAGCTTGCCCATCTCGGTCATCATCTCCTCGCTCGGGCCGCCCTCCGGCGCGCGGTTCATGTCCGGCCTGATCAGCAGCATGTAACGCATGGGTGTGTTCCTTCCATTCGGCTTCGGTGCGGGGCGGTCTCTCCCGTCCCGCACCCAGGCGTCGAACGGTGCCCGACCGTTTCGACACGACGGCCCGAAGAACTTTTCAGAACTTGAGCGCCTCGGGGATGACCTGCTCGCCGAGGATCTCCAGCGGCCGGATCGTCTGGACGTCGGGGACCTGGCCGTGGAAATGGGTCACCCCGAGCGCCGCGAGTCCGCGCAGCTGCTCAAGCAGCTCCTCGACCTTCTCGCCGTCCTTGCCGGGGTCGAGCGAGCCCATCACCGTCTTCTCGATCTCGTCGTAGTCGCGGCCGACGTCGGCGCAGTGCCCGCGCAGGACTTCCAGCTTGTGCTCGAGGTCCGGCGCGGCGGCGAAGAGGTTGCAGGCCTGGGCGTACTGGGCGACCATCCGCAGCGTCTTCTTCTCACCGCCGCCGCCGATCAGGATCGGCGGGTGCGGACGGGAGATCGGCTGCGGGGAGTTGAGCGTGCGCTCGAGCTGGTAGTGCGTGCCCTGATACGGCGCGTCGGACTCGCTCCACATCTGCAGGCAGATCTGCAGCGCCTCCTCGAGCCGCTCGAAGCGCTCCTTCGTGCTGGGGAACGGCAGGCCGAGGCCGCGCGCCTCCGGCTCGTTCCACGCGGCGCCGATGCCGAGCCAGGCGCGTCCCTCGGAGAGCACGTCGAGGGTGGTGACGGCCTTGGCGAGCAGGCCGGGCTCGCGGTAGACGACGGCGGTGACCCACGCGAGCAGCTCGATCTTCGTGGTGCGCGCGGCCAGGTAGCCGAGTGCGGTGTAGGCCTCGAGCATGTCGTTCTCGGGCGGACCGATGTGGCCGATCTGCCAGACGTGGTCCATGACGCTGATCTTCGTCATGCCCACGTCCTCCGCGGCCACGGCGATCCTGGTCAGATCCCGCGCGATCCGCCGCGGGCCGTCGGGCCAGGTGAAGTTGGGTACGTGCAGGCCGAGTTCCACGAGAGTCCCTCCAGGGGGTGGTTTTGCGGTACGGCTTCCCGCTGGTAGCGAGCCTATCCGACGGTCCGTCAGCCGGCGCGGGGGAACGCGCGCGGATGGATCAGCGGAGAGCGGGTACGCGAAATGCATGTCCTCTCCCGTCGCTGTCATCGTCATCGCCGCGGCCGCCGTGCTCGCCGGGGTCGGTATCGGCTGGGGTGCCCGGCGCGTGGTCGCCCCGCGGTTCGTCCGGCGGGCGGCCGCGCACCGCTTCGCCCGAGAGTTCGCCTCGCTGGTCGAGGGCACGGAGCTCGACCTGGCGGCGCTGCGCGGGCCCTCGCACGACGGCCTCGCGGCCACCGCTGCCACCGCGTCCGCATCCGCCGAGTCGACGGGCGACGTGGCGACGCTCTCGCCGAAGGCGTTGAGCCTGGAGGATCAGGACTATTACGCGGCGAGTTGGCAGAACGTGCAGGGCGAGTTCGCCGTGAACGCGCCGTCCGCGCTGCTGCTGGCCACGCATCTGACGGCGAACCTGCTGCTCAACCGCGGCCTGCTGCCCGCCGACACCGCGCGGCCCACCGAGTTGCCCGAGGCCTGGACGTTCCGGTCCGCGCTGGGCTACCGGGAGGCGCTGCGCATCAGTGCCCGAACGGACCACGAGACGGTGCCGGAGGCCGAGCTGACCAGGGCCCTGGCGCAGTTCGAGGACTTCTACTTCGAGATGCTGACGCTCGCCGCCGCGATCGGCTGAGGCAGTCGGCCGAGGCAATCGGTTGAGGCGGTCGGCCGAGGCAGTCGGCTCAGGCGCCTGAGCGCCGCGCGGACGTCCGGTTCGTGGAATGTGAGCGTTCTCGAAACCTGCCCTGGCTAGGATGCGGGACCTCGTTCCATACCCATCCGTAGCCGCATCCGAGGGCGACACACCGAAGTGCAGCACAGATTTCACGTCAGATTCCACAGCAGCTTCCACTCCGGATTCCGCGTCGCGGTGGCGGCTCTGCTCGCGGCTTCCGGAGCCGTGTCGCTGCCCGCGCAGTCCGCCGAGGCGGCCGGGGCGACGAGAACATCACGGCCTCGGTGCTCGCGGGCTCGAACGTGACGCTCTCGGGTCCCTCGATCATCAACCTGCCGTCCGGAACGGCGACGTACAACGGCGTCATCTCCGGCCAGGGCACGCTTACGGTCGCCGGTTCCGGGACACTCGTGCTGACGAAGGACAGCGACTTCACGCTGCCGAGCGCCGACCAGCACCAGAACGTGACGACAAGCGGCGGGAACTGGCCGTATCCGATCGTGACGAACCCCGATCAACCTGCGGTCATCGTCGAGCGCGGGGCCACGCTGCAGTACGGCACGGATGGCTCGACCGGGATCATCGGGGACTATCCGTATACGTCGATAAGCGGCGTCACGTTGAACCACGACAACATCGAGGTCGACGGCACGCTCGACCTGGACATCGCCAACCGCGAGTACAACCTCGGCACGATCTCCGGTTCCGGCCTGATTTCGCAGCCCAGGAACACGTGGGGCACGCTGGATCTGGCCGACGGTCTGCCGTTCACCGGCACCATCGCGGACGGCACCGGGTTCAACTTCGGCAGCGCGGCGTTCCGTCTCGCGCTGCCGTCCGCCGCGTCTGTGCACAACGACGGTTCCGCGATCATCAGTGCACGCAATTACACGCTCGTGCTGCCCGAGAACTTCTACGAAGACCAGTACGGCAGCGACATCAACTTCCACGCGTGGCAGGCCGGTTTGATCGAGATGACCGGTGTGGACCACTACATCGATACGTCGTTGGACACGGCGAGCATCGCGCACACGTCCAACTTCCGAGGCATCAATATCGAGGGCGCGAACGTCCAATGGGGCGACGGGACGACGGAGCGGTTCTTCCTGCCCGCGACGCCATCGAACTCGTATATCAACATTCACAGAAACGGCTCGCTGACCTTCGACTACGACGGACCGGTCACGCTCGACACCCCGATTTCCGGCGGTGTCTACCACTCCTCGCTCAGCACTCCCGCGAACGCGTCGATCTCGCTCGCGGCCACCACCGGCAACGCGGTGACGTTCGCGGTTCCGATGAACTACCACGGCACGACGACGATCGGTCGTGGTGCGACGCTGCTGCTCGGGACCGGTACGTCAGGCGGGGACAGCAGCCTGCTGACCGGCGCGTCGAACGATCAGGTCGTGGATAACGGAACCCGGACAGAGCGTGAAGCAACTGTCCGGCGTCGCGGGGAGCTCGATCTCGTTGGGAAGCAACTCGCTGAGCGTAGGCACGTCCGGGGCGACGACGTATGCGGGTTCGATCACGGGGACGTCGGGCGGGGTGACGATGTCCGGCAGCGGCACGCTGACCTCGACCGGTCGCGCGAGCACGCCGAGCGGGACGTGGCACCTGCAGCAGGGCACGCTCGCGATCGGAACCGGCGGCTCGCTCAATATCGGTTCCCTGATTCAGGCGGCCGGGAGCACGCTGTCGCTCTCACCGGGGACATCGGCGCCGATCCAGGTCGGCGGCACGGTTCAGCTCGCTGGGTCGCTGGCCGTGGCGTCGCTGCCGACGGTACCGGCGAACGGGAAAGTCGTGCTCATCCATGAGACGGGGACGCGAGCTCGGGCACGTTGGCCGGGCTACCGCTTGGCGCGCACCTGACGGTCGGCGGGCGGCAGTACACCATCGACTACGCGGGCGGCTCGGGACACGACGTCGTCCTCACGGCGGAAGCGGGAACGCCGGCTGCCGGGACCGCCGCCGCGTCCGGATCGGCGGCCGCGGTGACCGCCGCGGACAGCAGCAGTGCGAACGGCTCCGGTGCTGGCTCGATGGTGGCGGTCGCTGGCGCGACCGGAACCGCGGTCGCGGCGATGGCAGCCGGAGGGGTCTGTTCATGAAGCGGAGGAAGCGTGCTGTGACCGCTCCGTCCGATATCTACCCGACCAGCCACCGGAAGAAGTAGCAGACCGCAGCGGAATCAGTAGCCTCATACGCCCAGCGCGGCCTGACCGAGAACCGCGAGGATCGAGTCGTCTTTCGGGGTGTGCACGCGCGAGCAGAGCACGTCGCGCAGGTGCCGCTCCAGCGGATTGCGGCGGGTCAGGGCATTGTTACCGACGACGGCGACGGCGCGTTGCACGGCGTCGATCGCGGCGCGCGTCACCGCGTCGCCCTGGAAGGTCCAGTGCTGCAGGTCGGTCGAGCTGTAGCAGGGGATGGCCTGGAACGAGGTGTTCGACGAGGTCTCCCCCGCCTTGTCCTCGCCGTAGCCGTACCAAGTGCCGCCGACCTTGATGATGCCGAGGCCGTGCATCTGCAGCGCGTTGCCGGACGTGTCGTCCCAGGCCGCGCCGGGGGTGAAGGTGGAGGTGGTGTCCGCATGCGCGAGAAGCGCCGGGAGCAGCAGCGCGGCCAGCGCGGCGGCCAGCGCGACGAGGATGCGGACGGGGAGACGGGCGGGAAGACGCACGAGGGGCGCGGATAGTGAGCGTGCACAATCGATCTGCGTGGGGTGATCCACCGGTTTCAACTCCATTGTCGAATCCGGGGCAGCGATCGCATTCGAACAGAACAGAACAAAAACAGACGGTGCGGGGAGTGTGCCTCCTCGGCCGGACCCCGTCAAGGCCGGATTCTGTCGGTGCCGCGACGTACTGTGGTGACTGACCTGAACCACCTGACATTGGAGTTGGAGGCTGCCATGACGACCTTCACCGACCGGCCCAACACGGCGCTGCTGGTGATCGACGTGCAGAACGGCGTCGTCACCGGGGCGCCGCGCCGCGACGAGGTCGTCGCGAACATCAGTGACCTGATTGCCAAGGCCAGGGCCGCCGGCGCGCCCGTCGTATGGATTCAGCACTCGGACGACGACGAACTCGTCGAGGGCAGCGAGAGCTGGGAGTACGTGCCGGAACTGGTGCGCGAGCCCGGGGAGCCGCTGGTCGCCAAGCAGTACGGCGACTCCTTCGAGGAGACGGAACTCGAGAAGGTGCTCGCCGAGCGCGGCGTCGGCAGGCTCGTGGTCGCGGGCGCGCAGACCGACGCCTGCATCCGGTCCACGCTGCACGGTGCGATCGTCCGCGGCTACGACGCCTTGCTCGTAGGCGACGCGCACACGACCGAGGACCTCACCGCGTACGGCGCGCCCGCCCCGGAGCAGGTCATCGCGCACACGAACCTGTACTGGAAGTACCAGACCGCACCCGGTCGGCAGGGCGGCACGGCGGACACCGCCGAGGTGTCGTTCGAAACACCCGCAGGGCCTTAGGATCTGTTACATCCGATCGAGGCACCTCGACTGACTGGAGCTGTGAGACATGGTGGACATCCCCGAGCGCGCCCGCGAACTGCTCGGTCGCCCGATCCTGGTGAACCTCGCGACCACCCGGCCGGACGGCGCGCCGCAGGTGAACCCGATGTGGTTCATCTGGGACGGCGAGTTCATCTGGTTCACCCACACGAGCTACCGGCAGAAGTACAAGAACCTCGCGCACGAGCCGCGCGTCTCGATCTCGCTGCTCGACCCGGAGGACAAGTACGGCTACGTGGAGATCCGCGGCGTCGTCGACCACATCGACCCGGACCCGGAGGCGAAGCTCTACCAGCGCCTGTCCGAGTGGTACGACGGCAAGCCGATCACACCGGCCGACGCCGCGCAACGCGTCGCCATCGCCGTCCGGCCGACGAAGGTGCACGTCTAAGCAGGCGGCTGGGGCGGGGGAAGCGGATGTGGCGCGAGGCTGGGCCGCACCCGTGCCCACCCGCGCCCATAGAATCGCCGGGTGAGCACGCACGTGGATCTCGAAGCGGAACGCCGCCGGATGCAGGACCCTGAGCTCTCCGCGGCCTACGCGCTTTGCAAGGCGATCCACCGCAAGTACGATCCGTCGTTCTACGCCGGCTGCCTGATGCTGCCGCCGATCAAACGTCCGTACGTCGACGCGCTGTACGCGCAGGTGCGGATGTTCGACCAGATCGTGGACGACCCGACGGAGCCCGATGTCGCCGTGACGGCCGCTCGCCTCGACGAGCGTGTCGCAGCATACGAACTGGCGCTCAAGGTGGGTGATTCTCCCGATCCGGTGCTCAAGGCGGCCGCGCACACGGCGTTGACCTGGGACATCCCGATCGAGCACTTCTACGCGTTCAGCGACACGATGCGCAGCGATCTCACGGTCACCGAGTACGCGACGTACGACGACCTGCTCGGCTACATGTACGGCGCCACCTCGCTCCTCGGCCCCCAACTCGTCCCGATCCTCGGCCCGCTCGACCCGAGCGCCGCCGAACGCTCGATCGCCATCGGCTACGCGTTGCAGCTCACGAACATCCTGCGCGATATCGACGAGGACCTCGGCCGTGGCCGCCTCTACCTGCCGCGGGAAGACCTCGACACGTTCGGCGCCACCCGCGCCGACTTCGAGGCCCGCACGATGACCGACGGAATCCGAGCCCTGCTGAAGTTCGAGACCGAACGCGCCCGCGCCTACTTCGCCGAAGCCCACGCCGCCGCGACCCTGCTGCATCCGTCGAGCCGCGAAAGCGTCGGAACCGGGTTGATCCTCTACGCCGGCATCCTCGACTCGCTCGAACAGGCCGACTACCAGGTCTTCGGCGTGCGCCACGGATTCAGCAAGCTCAGAGCGCTGCGGATCGCCGTACCCGCCTACATCCGCGCCCGCCGATCCTGGCGCGGCTGAGGCTCAGCGGTGGCAGACGTGGGCCATGGACTATGAGAGTTCCGTGGTGATCGCCGCGCCGGCCTAGACCCGCTGCTCTCGCCGCTCCCGACGCTCCTGAAGGTAAGCAGGGTCCGTGATCACCCGCTGCACGACGGAGGTCGCGGCACCGATCACCGGACCCTCGCGTCTGAGGCCTGATACGACGAGGCCGGCCGGTTCCCAGGGGCGGATCCTGACCCGGGCGCCGAGTTCCGTCTGCATGCCGGGGGTGAGCCAGCCGGCCAGGTCGGCGTACGCGCCGCCGAGGACGACCGTTTCCGGGTCGACGAGGTTCACCACGCCCGCGAGCGCGATGCCGAGCGCCCGTCCCGCCTGTTCCAGCGCGCGGCGCACGGCCGGGTGTGCCGCGTGCGCCTGGTCCACGAGCACTGCGACGCGATCGCCCGCCGCGTCCTGGAACCCGCAGTTGCGCAGCACCGCCTCTTCGCCCGCGTACTGCTCGAGACAGCCGTGTGAGCCGCAGGGGCACGGCAGGCCGTCCGGGTAGACGGGCATGTGGCCGAGTTCGCCCGCGAATCCGCGTCGGCCGCGCAGCAGCAATCCGTCGACGACGAGGGCCGCACCGATACCCGCCTCGGCGGACACGTGGACGAAGTCGCGGCCGACCTCGCCGCGCCTCAGCTCGGCGAGCGCGCCGAGGTTGGCCTCGTTCTCCACCTCGACCGGAAGGCCGGGAAGCAGGGAACTGAGTTGGCCGGTGAGGTCCACGTCGTGCCAGCCGAGGTTCGGGGCGTGCAGCACCGTGTCGGAGGCGGCGCCGACCAGGCCGGGAACGGCGACTACCGCGCCGACCGGATCGAGGCCGAGCTCGTGCGCCTGGGCGAGAGCCGAATTCGCCACCCGCGCCAGCTGCTCGATCACCGCGCGCGGATCCCGCTCGCGGTTCGCGGCCGGCACCCGAATGCGGGTTCTGACCTCGGCGCTGAGGTCGATGACACACGCGCCGAGGTGCTCGACGCCGATCTCGAGACCGAGCCCGGCCGGGCCGCGGTTGTTGAGCGAGACGACCGTGCTCGGCCGGCCGACGCGTCCCTCGAGGGTGACGCCGTGCTCCTGCACCAGCCCGGCGTCGATCAGCTCACTGACGAGGCTGCCCGCCGCCGCCCTGGTCAGACCGGTGGCCTCGGCCAACTGCGCACGCGAAGTGGCACCGAGCCGCGCGACCGCGCCGAGCACGAGCGCGAGGTTCGCGCGGCGCATGCCCTGCTGGGACGCCGGCCCCTCGGCGGGCCGGTATCCGTTGCCGTTGCGTGCCGGCGCGGTCAACGTCCCCGGCTCCCTTTCCTCAGATCTCGGCTGCCTCGGACTTCAGTGGAGACCAGCGCTCGCGTTTCCTCAGATCTCTGTCGAGACCAGCGCTTCGGCCCGTCGGCGCACGGACGCGATCCGCTCGAGCACCGCCTGGTCCGCGGTCAGAGGATCATAAAGCGTGCCGTCGAGCGTCTTCCATCGACGCGCGACCTCGTCCGCGCGCTCGCCCGTGACCAGCGCGGCCGCCTGCGTCGCAGCGCCGATCGCGACTATCTCCTCGAGTTGCGGTACCAGCACAGGCCGACCGGACAGCCGTCGCACGGTCGTGCGCCAGGCGTCGCCCTTGGCACCGCCGCCGATCAGGATCAGCGGCGCGTCCTGCGCCGCCTGCTCGGAACCGGCCCGCAGCGCCTCGTCGACCGCGGTGAGCAGGCTCGCCGCGGCGCCCTCGTAGGCCGCGCGGAGGATCTGGCCCGGGGTCGTGTCGTGCCGCAGGCCGTAGAAGAGTCCTGATGCATAGGGCAGGTTCGGCGTGCGCTCGCCGTCGAGATACGGCAGCACGACCAGCTGGCCGCCGGGCTCCACCGCCTCGCGGTCGAGGCCGAGCCACTGGGCCACGCGGTCGACGGCGAGCGTGCAGTTGAGCGTGCAGGCGAGCGGCAGCCAGTTGCCGAGGGCGTCCGCGAATCCCGCGACGGTGCCGGTCGGGTCGGTCGGGCGGCCGCGCGTGACGGCGTACGCGGTGCCGGACGTGCCGAGGCTGATGACCGGCGCTCCGGGCTCGAGGCCGAGGCCCAGCGCCGCGGCCATGTTGTCGCCGGTGCCGGTACCGACCGGGATTCCGGCGCGCAGCGGCAGGCCGCCGCGCACCGTCCCGGCGGCGGAACCCGGCTCGGCGACGCGCGGCAGGAAGGACTCGTCCAGGCCCACCAGCGAGAGGATTTCCCGGTCGTAGCCGTCCGGCCCCCACCAGCCGGTGCCCGAGACGTCGCCGCGGTCAGTCACGTGCTCGCCGGTCAGCCGCCAGGTCAGGTAGTCGTGCGGCAGCATCACGCGGCGGACGCGCTTGGCCGCGTCCGCGTGGTGCTCGCGCAGCCAGTCCCACTTCGTGACCGTGAACGAGGCGCCGGGGACACTGCCCACGCGCTCGGCCCACGTCCGCGCGCCGAGCCGTTCGACCAGGGCTTCGGCGTTCGGGGCGCTGCGTACGTCGTTCCACAGCAGCGCCGGGTGCACGCTGCGGCCCTCCTCGTCCAGCGCGACGAGACCGTGTTGCTGGCCGCCGATCGATACCGCCGCGGCCGTCTCCGCGTAACCCGTTTGGTCCAATGCCTCGGAGAGGGCCTCCCACCACTGCTCCGGCTCGCTCTCCCGGCCAGCGCCCCCGCTCACCGCGTGCGCGGCCCGGCCCCGACCGAGGATCTTCCCGGTCGCGACGTCCACGGCCAGCGCCTTGGTCGCCTGGGTCGAGCTGTCCACACCGATGACGACTCCGTCACCCGCACCCGCGGCCATCGCCGCCTCCTCTAGCCAAGGAGCCCCGGGGGACTTCCCAAGGGCCGCACCCGCATACTAATTTGTTTTCTGCGTTTATCAATACCGCGAACCCGGGAGCATCCATGAGTAACGACGCTCTGACTCCGACTCCGTCGGACAAGTTCACCTTCGGCCTGTGGACGGTCGGCTGGCAGGGCCGCGACCCGTTCGGCGACGCGACCAGGCCGGCGCTGGACCCGGTCGAGTCCGTGCACCGGCTCGCGGAGCTCGGCGCGCACGGCGTGACCTTCCACGACGACGACCTGATCCCCTTCGGGTCCTCGGCCGCCGATCGGGACGCGCACATCGCGCGCTTCCGCGCCGCGCTGGACGAGACCGGCATGAAGGTGCCGATGGCCACCACGAACCTGTTCACCCACCCGGTGTTCAAGGACGGCGCCTTCACCTCGAACGACCGCGACGTGCGCCGCTACGCGCTGCGCAAGACGATCCGCAACATCGACCTCGCGGCGGAGCTCGGCGCCGAGATCTACGTGGCCTGGGGCGGCCGCGAGGGCGCCGAATCGGGCGCGGCCAAGGACGTGCGCCTCGCGCTGGACCGCCTGAAGGAGGCCTTCGACCTGCTCGGCGACTACGTGATCGAGAAGGGCTACAACCTCCGCTTCGCCATCGAGCCGAAGCCGAACGAGCCGCGCGGCGACATCCTGCTGCCCACGGTCGGCCACGCGCTCGCGTTCATCAACAGCCTGGAGCACTCGGAGATCGTCGGCCTGAACCCGGAGGTCGGGCACGAGCAGATGGCCGGGCTGAACTTCGTGCACGGCATCGCCCAGGCGATGTTCCACGGCAAGCTGTTCCACCTGGACCTGAACGGCCAGAAGGGTCCGCGCTACGACCAGGACATGATCTTCGGCCACGGCGATCTGCTGTCCGCGTTCTTCCTGGTCGACCTGCTGGAGCACGGCGGTTACACCGGCCCCCGGCATTTCGACTACAAGCCGTTCCGCACCGAGGACGCCACCGGCGTGTGGGCCTCGGCCGCGGCCAACATGCGCTCCTACCTGCTGCTCAAGGAACGGGCCGCCGCCTACCGGGCCGACCCGGAGGTGCAGGATGCGCTGCGCGCGTCCCGGGCCGACCAGCTGGCCGTGCCCACCCTGGGCGACGGGGAGAAGATCACCGATCTGCTGGCCGACCGGTCCGCGTTCGAGGACTTCGACCCGGACGCGTTCGCCCAGCGTGGTTACAACTTCGTCCAGCTCGCCCAACTCGCCCTTGAACACGTGCTCGGGGCCAGGTAAGCAAGACAGGTCGCGAGCTGGGTGAATCGATTGGCTGGGTGATCATGGCGCTGGTAGCGGGGGTCGACTCCTCGACGCAGTCGTGCAAGGTGGTGGTCCGGGACGCCGGGACCGGGGCGCTGGTCCGGCAGGGCCAGGCCGGGCATCCCGACGGCACCGAGGTGCACCCCGACGCCTGGGCCGACGCCCTGGCCAAGGCCACCGAACAGGCCGGCGGCCTTGACGATGTGGCCGCCGTTTCGGTGGGCGCCCAGCAGCACGGCATGGTCTGCGTCGACGAGTCGGGCCAGGTGGTTCGGCCCGCGTTGCTGTGGAACGACCTGCGCTCCGCCTCGGCCGCCGAGCAGTTGGTGGCCGAGGCGGGTGGGCCGGAGTACTGGGCCAAGGCGGTGGGCAGCGTGCCGCTGGCCTCGTTCACCGTGACCAAGCTGCGCTGGCTGGCCGAGAACGAACCGGAGAACGCCCGGCGCACCGCGGCCGTGGCGCTGCCGCACGACTGGCTGACCTGGCACCTGGGCGGCGCGGCCGAACTGACCGACCTGCGCACCGATCGCAGCGACGCCAGCGGCACCGGCTACTGGTCGCCGGCCAACGGCGACTACCGGCGCGATCTGCTGGTGGCCGCCCTGGGCCAGGACGCGGTGCTGCCGATGGTGTTGCCCCCCAACGCATCCGCCGGCTCGACCCGGGCCGGCGCGATGCTCGGCCCGGGCGCGGGCGACAACGCGGCGGCCGCGTTGGGTGTCGGCGCGCGGGCGGGCGATGTGATCGTGTCCATCGGCACTTCGGGCACCGTGTTCGCGGTGGCCGACGCGCCGACCGCGGACGCCTCCGGCGCGGTGGCCGGATTCGCCGACGCCACCGGCCGGTTCCTGCCGCTGGTGTGCACCCTCAACGCGGCCCGGGTGTTGCAGGCCACCGCGCGCCTGCTGGGCGTGGACATCGACGAGTTGGGCCGACTGGCACTGTCCGCGCCGTCCGGGGCGGAGGGCGCGATCGTGGTGCCCTACCTGGAGGGCGAGCGCACACCGTCCAAACCGGACGCCACCGGCGCGGTGCACGGACTGACGCTGCACAACTCCATCCCGGCCAACCTGGCCCGCGCGGCGGTGGAAGGCATGCTGTGCGGCCTGGCCGACGGCTTGGACGCGTTGGTGGCCGAAGGCGTTGCGGTGCAACGGGTGCTGCTGATCGGCGGCGGCGCGCGCTCGGCCGCGGTGCGCCGGATCGCGCCCGCCGTGCTCGGCCACACCGTGGTGGTGCCCTCGCCCGGCGAGTACGTGGCCGACGGCGCGGCCCGGCAGGCGGCGTGGGTGCTGTCCGGCGCCGAGCAGCCGCCGGACTGGTCCACTATGGACAGTGAGACGTTCGAGGCGGAACCGGATTCGGCGGTGCGGGAGCGCTATGCGGCCGCCCGCGAACAGGTGCTGCCGCGGTTGTGATCCCCCGGCGCCAGCCGCCGCTTCACAGTTTTTCTCGTGGTGTCAACGGAATGCCGCGTACGGTGGCTGGCCCGGCCATCGCCGCTCCCGCAGGATGATCTCGATCCTGCGACAAAGGAGTCGGCGATGACAGAGTTTTCCAGACGGCGGATGCTCGCCGGTATCGGCGCCACGGCCGCGGCCGGCGCGGTCACCCTCACCCCAGCAGCGGCGAACGCGACCGGGCTGCCGCGTACCGACGGCTGGGTGGGCAGTTGGGGCACCGCCTCGGTGACCGGGGTGGCCCCGGACGGCTATCCGAACTACTCGATCCGCAGCCTGGTGCACCTGAGCATCGGGGGCAGCGCGGTGCGGATTCGGCTGTCCAACGCGTTCGGCGCGGAGCCGGTGGTGATGGGGCATGTCACGGTGGCGATCGCGGCCGGTCCGGACACGCCGACCGCGGTAGCGGGCAGCATGCGCGATCTGACCTTCGGCGGGCAGCGGTCCATCACCGTCCCAGTGGGTTCGGACGTGCTGTCCGACCCTGCCGACCTGCGCGTGCCCGCGGCATCGAACCTGCTGGTCACCACGTACGTGCCCAGCCCCTCCGGCCCGGTCACCTATCACCCCGACGCCCAGCAGGACTCGTTCTTCACCAACGCAGGCGACTTCGCCGACGACGAGACCGGCACGCCGTACAACCAGACGACCCAGGTGTGGCACTACGTCAACCAGGTCGACGTGTTCGCGCCCGGCGCGCGCGGCGCGGTGGTCGCGTTCGGCGACTCGATCACCGATGGCTACCAGTCCACCTGGGGCGCCAATCACCGCTGGCCGGACTACCTGGCCGGGCGCATCCTGACCCACGGCGGCGGACTGGGGGTGCTCAACGCGGGCATCGGGGGCAACCGGCTGCTGCTGGACGGCGGTCCGGTCAACGCCGGGTTCGGGGTGAACGCGCTGGCCCGGTTCGACCGGGACGTGCTGGCCAAGACCGCGGCCCGCACCATGATCGTGCTGCTGGGCATCAACGACATCCAACAGGACCCACACCAGACCGACCCGACGCAGATCATCGCCGCCCACCAGCAGCTGATCACCCAGGCGCACAGCCGCGGCCTGCGCGCGCTGGGCGGCACCATCACCCCGTTCAAGGGCTGGACCGACTACGACGCCACCCTGGAGGCCACCCGCACCGCGGTGAACACCTGGATCCGGAGTTCCGGCGCGTACGACGGGGTGGTCGATTTCGACGCGGCGGTACGCGATCCGGCCGATCCGCAGGCCATGCTGCCCGCCTACGACAGCGGCGATCACCTGCACCCGAAGGACGCCGGCTACCAGGCCATGGCCAACGCCGTGCCGCTGGGATCGTTGTGATCAGAAGTTCGCCGACGAGA
>NZ_DASZKT010000010.1:0-79926 GCF_035552695.1 Actinospica sp. | reverse complement strand
CGAGTTCTCCGGCGGCCAGCGCCAGCGCATCGGCATCGCCCGGGCACTCGCGCTCAAGCCGAAGGTGCTCGTGCTCGACGAGCCGGTCTCCGCGCTCGACGTCTCGATCCAGGCCGGCGTGATCAACCTGCTGGAAGACCTGCAGGACGAGCTCGGCCTCGCGTACCTCTTCGTGGCGCACGACCTGTCCGTCGTCCGGCACATCGCCGACCGGGTCGCGGTCATGTACCTCGGCAAGATCGTCGAGATCGCCCCGACCAACGAACTCTTCGAGCGCCCGCTGCACCCCTACACCCAGGCACTGATCTCGGCGATCCCGATCCCCGACCCCCGCCGCGAACGCGAGCGCGAGCGCATCCTGATCCAGGGCGACGTCCCGTCCCCGGCCAACCCGCCCTCCGGCTGCCGCTTCCGCACCCGATGCCCGCTGTTCCTCACCCTCTCCGAGACCGACCGAAGCCGCTGCATCACCGAGGAGCCCCCACTAACCCCGCACGGCCTGGGCGACGCCCACCCGGCCGCCTGCCACTACGCCCGAGTTCAGGAAGTGCTCTGAACCTCGCCCCGCCCGCTTGCTGCGAAGCGGGCGGGGGTCGTGGCCAGGAAGCGCTTGAAGTGCCGCGTTAGATGGGACTGGTCGTAGAAGCCTGCTGCGGTGGCGACGTCGGCGGTGGGCATTCCGGCTAGCAGCAGGCGGCGCGCCAGATCCACTCGTCGCCCGGTCAGGTACTGGTGCGGGCCGAGGCCGAAGTGGCGGCTGAAGACGCGCACGAGGTAGGCCGGGTGCGCGTTGAGGATCTCGGACGCCTCATCCAGCGAGATGCCGTCGGGCAGGTGCGTGTCGAGCAGGTCGCGCAAATCCCAGGCCAGGCGCGGATCGCGGGCGCGGGGGAGTAGGTCGAGCGTGCCCTTCAGGTGCCCGGCCAGGCGATCGGCGATCAACGCCAGACGGCTCTCCGCCTCGAGTTCCTGACCGGGCGTCACCAGCGCCTCGTGCAGTCTGCTGATTCGGTCTCGCAGCTTCTCGTCGACCAGCACGGGATGGTCGACGGACCGGCCGATCAGCGCGTCGCTCAGGCAGGCCTCGTCGAGATACAGCACGCGCTTGTGGAAGCCCTCGGGCCGGATCGAGCTGCCGCTGTGCGCGACGTGCGGCGGCAGCAGGGTCACGGTCTGGCCGAGCGAGCCGTGCTCGTGCACGTCGAGGTCGTACTTGATGCCGCCCGAGTCGAGGATGATCAGTGTCCACGTGTCGTGGGTGTGCATCGGATAGACGTGCTCGACGAAGTGCGCGTGCAGCGCCTCGACCAGCCCCGGCACGCGCGGCCGCCAGGCCCGGACCTCCTCTGCCGCGTCCAGTGCCGCGTCCTGCGCCGTGTCCGGTGCCGCAGCTCGCGTCGCCTCGTGTGCCGCCCGCATGCCTACGACGATAGCTCGGCTAGCGGTGCATGGCGGCGCCCTTCATCACCTTGTCCACGGCGTTCCGCTTGCCGTGCACCGCGATGCCGACCAGATCGAGGCTGTCCCGGCTCACGGCGCGTACCGCGGCCCGGTTGTCCCGGTCGTTTCCGGTCAGGAAAAGGTTTTCCGTGTAAATGGCCATCGGAAGATCCCGATCAAGGGCCCTGCCGTGTGCCAGCCGGAGAATTTCCTTGTTCCCCTCGAGAACCACCACCGGCTGCCGGAACATCGACAGATATCCATTGCCGTCCGCGTCCGAATACGGCTCGCCGATCGTCTCCGGATTGCCCGCCGCGACCCCGCTCATCAGGAAGGCGCAGACGTTCAGGGCCTGCCACGGCTGCAGGTCTTCGCGCAGCAGTACGGCGATCTTGGTGTCGAAACGGATAGGCTGGGCAGCGTCGTCGGCAACTGTCTGTTCGCTCATGGATTCATCCTCCGTGGGCGGCCGCTGGGACTCTTGTACGTTCTTGACCCGCATTGACCAAATGCGGGTCCGGCGGGTGTGTCCATCTGGCGAAAGAGGTCCTGGCGTCCGGCCGACGAATCTGTACCATGGCACCTGTACGGCAGGAAGACACGCGACGTTAACAATCGCCGACCGTCCGTGTGATCCGCGTATGCCAGGACCACAGCGTCGTGGACCCGGGAGCTCATCCGTTACCCCCTCACCGACGGACGACCGGAGATCGCTGTGTCAGGCAAACCCGTTGTGCTCATCGCCGAGGAACTCAGCCCCGCGACCGTGGCGGCGCTCGGCCCCGACTTCGAAGTGCGCTATTGCGACGGCGCCGACCGCGGCGCCCTGCTCCCCGCCATCGAGGAGGCCGACGCGATCCTCGTGCGCTCGGCGACCCAGGTGGACACCGAGGCCATCGAGGCCGCCAAGAACCTCAAGGTGATCGCCCGGGCCGGCGTCGGCCTGGACAATGTCGACATCGCGGCCGCCACCCGGGCCGGCGTGATGGTGGTCAACGCTCCCACCTCCAACATCACCTCGGCCGCCGAGCTCACCGTCGCACTCATCCTGGCCACCGCGCGCAACGTCGCCAGCGCCAACGCCGCGCTCAAGGGCGGCAAGTGGGCGCGCAGCAAGTACAGCGGCGTCGAGCTCGACGGCAAGAGCGTCGGCATCGTCGGCCTCGGCCGGATCGGCGCGCTGGTCGCCGCGCGGCTGCTGCCCTTCGGCGTACGGCTGCTCGCCTACGACCCCTACGTGCAGGCGGGCAAGGCCGCGCAGATCGGCGCCCAGCTGGTCTCGCTGGACGAGCTGCTTGCCGAGTCCGACTTCATCACCGTGCACATGCCGAAGACCCCGGAGACGCTCGGCCTGATCGGCGAGGAGGCGCTGCGCAAGGTCAAGCCGACCGCCCGGATCATCAACGTGGCGCGCGGCGGCCTCGTCGACGAGGCGGCGCTGGCCACGGCGATCAAGGAGGGCCGGGTCGCGGGCGCGGGCATCGACGTGTACGCCAAGGAGCCGTGCACCGATTCCCCGCTGTTCGAGCTCGACCAGGTCGTCGTCACCCCGCACCTCGGCGCGTCCACCGACGAGGCGCAGGAGAAGGCGGGCGTCTCGGTCGCCCGCTCGGTGCGCCAGGCGCTCGGCGGCGAGCTGGTCCCGGACGCGGTCAACATCCAGGGCGGGATCATCGCCGAGGACGTGCGCCCCGGCGTGCCGCTCGCCGAGAAGCTCGGCCGGCTGTTCACGCACCTGGCCGGCGGCGCCGCGCAGCAGCTCGACGTGGTCGTCGCGGGCGAGATCACCCAGCACGACGTGAAGGTGCTGGAGCTCTCGGCGCTCAAGGGCGTGTTCGCGGACATCACCGAGAGCCCGGTCTCCTTCGTCAACGCCCCGTACCTGGCCCAGGAGCGCGGCCTCGAGGTGCGGCTGACCACGACCTCCGAGTCCCCGGACTACCGCAACCTGGTCACCGTGCGCGGCACGCTGGCCAGCGGCGAGATCGTCGAGGTGTCCGGCACCGTCTCCGGCAAGAACCAGGTGCACCGGATCGTGGACGTCAACGGCTTCACCGTGGACGTCGGCCTGGACGAGCACACCGTCTTCTTCCGCTACACCGACCGGCCCGGCGTGATCGGCACCCTCGGCCGGATCCTCGGCGAGGCGGGCGTGAACATCGCCGGGATGCAGGTGTCCCGCAACGCCCGCGGCGGCGAGGCGCTGGTCTCGCTGACCGTGGACTCCAAGGTCTCGCCGGAGCTGCTCGGCCAGATCACCGAGTCGATCGGCGCCACCTGGGCGCGCACCGCCGACCTCGGAGCGTAGCCGGCACGCAGGGCGTAACCCGTCGTCCCCCGGCTGACCTGGGCCGGGGGACTTCTGCGTCTCAGATAGTAGGAAGTCCGAAGAAAAACAAGACAAGTCCACCCGGAGCGGGGTACCTTTCGATTACTAGGACTTCCGAGTAACGGCGCCATCCCAGCCGGCCGGAAACCGCTCGCAGGCCACAAGCCCGGGTGTCCGTACCCAGACCGATTCGTTCAGCGAGGGACGGAACACGAACCATGTACCACCGTCGAAGCACCCAGGATTCCGAGGCGAGGGCCGCCGCGCGCTTCGCCCTGCAGCAGGCCTATGACTGGCGCGACGAGTCCGCGCCGGAGTCTCGCGATGCGGACGAGGTTCTGCGCGGATTTGAGACGGCAGTACCCTACCGGGCATGCCCAGCGACACCGAAGTCAGCAGCCGCGACCAGAAGCTGATCGACCTCGCCGTCATCGGCGGCGACGGGATCGGCCCGGAGGTCATCGCGCAGGCCCTCGAGGTACTCGGCGCGGCCCTGCCGGCGGACGTCAAGCTCGAGACCACCGACTATCAGCTCGGTGCCGAGCACTGGCTGAAGACCGGCGAGGCGCTGTCCGAGGAGACCCTCGAGAAGCTCAAGGCGCACGACGCGATCTTGTTCGGCGCGGTCGGCGCGGCCCCGGGCGACAAGCGGATCCCGTCCGGCCTGATCGAGCGGGGGATGCTGCTCAAGCTGCGCTTCGCTTTCGACCACTACGTCAATCTGCGCCCCTCCAAGCTGTGGCCCGGCACCACCGGACCGCTGCGCTCCGAGGCCCCGATCGACTTCGTGGTCGTGCGCGAGGGAACTGAAGGTCCGTACGCGGGCAACGGCGGCACGCTGCGCGCCGGCACCGAGCAGGAGATCGCCACCGAGGTCTCCGTCAACACCGCCTACGGCATCGAGCGCGTGGTGCGCGACGCCTTCGAGCGCGCCAAGGCCCGGCCCCGCCGCAAGCTGACGCTCGTGCACAAGAACAACGTGCTGGTGTACGCCGGCCACCTGTGGACGCGCGTGTTCAACGCGGTCGCGACCGAGTATCCCGAGGTCACGACCGACTACATGCACGTGGACGCGGCCACCATCTTCCTGAGCACGCAGCCCGAGCGCTTCGACGTGATCGTCACCGACAACCTGTTCGGCGACATCCTGACCGACCTGGCCGCGGCCGTCACCGGCGGCATCGGCCTGGCCGCCTCCGGGAACGTCAACCCGGCCCGCACCTTCCCGTCCATGTTCGAGCCCGTACACGGCTCGGCCCCGGACATCGCGGGCACCGGCAAGGCCGACCCGACCGCCGCGATCCTGTCCGCGGCGCTGCTGCTGGCACACCTCGGCCACGCCGAGGCGGCCGCGAAGATCGAGACCGCCGTCGGCGAGGACCTGATCGAGCGCGCCGGAGCCGGCGCCCGCAGCACCGCGGAGATCGGCGACGCGATCCGCGTACGAGTAGCAGGGTGAGACGGTAGGAGAATCTGGGTTACCGTCTCACTAGGCGAGAAAAACTAGTGTGACGGCCCTCCCATACCGCCGCGTATCCCGATCCCGCAGGTCGGGCCGTCACGAAGCACACCTACGTTACGGCCCGACATAGAGGGATTACCGCGATGACCGTGAACATCGAGCTCAAGCCGACCACCGAGCCGCTGAGCGAGGCCGAGCGCACCGCCATTCTCGCCGACCCCAAGTTCGGCCAGTACTTCACCGACCACATGGTCACCATCGAGTACACCGAGGGTCGCGGCTGGCATTCGGCCGCGCTACGACCCTACGGTCCGATCCAACTCGACCCGGCGACGTCGGTGCTGCACTACGGCCAGGAGGTCTTCGAGGGCCTCAAGGCGTACCGGCAGTCGGACGGCTCGATCGCCTCCTTCCGGCCGGAGGCCAACGCCCAGCGCATGGCCCGGTCCTCGCGGCGGATGGCGATGCCCGAACTACCCGAGGAACTGTTCATCGGCGCGATCGACGCGCTGGTCACCCAGGACACGGACTGGGTGCCGGACGACCAGGAGAAGTCCCTCTACCTGCGCCCGTTCATGTTCTCCACCGAGGTCGGTCTCGGCGTGAACCGCCCGGCCGCCGAGTACATGTTCATGCTGATCGCCTCGCCGGCCGGAGCCTACTTCGGCGGCGTCGGCAAGCCGGTCACCGCGTGGCTGAGCACCGACTACGTGCGCGCCGCCCCCGGCGGAACCGGCGAGGCCAAGTGCGGCGGCAACTACGCGGCGTCCTTCCTGGCCCAGGCGCAGGCCGTCGCACAGGGCTGCGACCAGGTGTGCTGGCTGGACGCGATCGAGCGCAAGTACGTCGAGGAGATGGGTTCGAACAACGTCTTCTTCGTGTACGGCTCGGGTGACGACGCCCGCCTGTTCACCCCCGAGCTCTCCGGCTCCCTGCTGCCCGGCATCACCCGCGACTCGCTGCTCCAGGCCGCGCAGGACCTCGGAATCCCGGCCGAGGAGGGCCGTATCTCGGTCGAGCAGCTGCGCGCCGACGCCGCGTCCGGCGCCATCACCGAGGCCTTCGGCTCCGGCACCGCGGCCGTCGTCACCCCGATCGGCGGCTTCAGGTCGGCCGACGCGGACATCGTGATCGGCGGCGGCCAGGTCGGCGAGGTCACCAAGCGGGTGCGCGCGCACCTGCTCGCCGTGCAGCACGGCGACGTCGCCGACAAGCACGGCTGGCTGCACACGATTGTTCCCGCACAGCAGGCGGTCAGCCGGTAACGTCATCGCGTGACCCAGTTGCCTGAGACCTCCGCCGGCGGCGACGACGGCAGTGGCGGCAACGGCGGCAACGGCCGTTCATCGAGCCCGGGCGCGCCGAGCACGGAGTCTTCCGCCTCCGCGTCCGCTCCCGGATCCCTCTGGCGCCACCGCGATTTCCTGCTCCTCTGGGGCGGTCAGACGGTCAGCGACATGGGCAGCGCGATCACCACGCTCGCGCTGCCGCTGCTGGCCGTCTCCGTGCTGAAGGCGACGACGTTCCAGGTCTCGTTCATCATATTCCTGACATACCTGGCGTACCTGCTCATCACGTTGCCCGCCGGCGTGCTCGTGGACCAGGTGCGCAAGCACGGCCTGATGATGTGGTGCGACCTGGCGCGTACCGCGCTCCTCGGCTCAGTTCCGATCGTCGCAACGCTCTGGCACGTCACGCTCTGGCAGATCTACCTCGTCGCCCTGTTCGGCGGCGCGCTCAGCGTCTTCTTCGACGTCGCCTACCAGAGCTACGTCCCCGCGATCGTCCAGGGCGAGCAACTGGTCGACGCCAACGGCAAGCTCGGCACCACGAACTCCTTCGCCGGCCTGCTCGGCCCCTCAATCGGCGGCGCACTGGTAGGACTGATCGGCGCCGCCAAGGCCGTGGCGGTCGACGCCGCGTCGTTCGCGATCAGTGCCCTGTCACTCGTGCTGATCCGCACACCCGAGCCCAAGCCGGAACGCCGCGCCGAGCACGTCACCTTCCGCGCGGCGATGCACGAGGGCCTCAGTTTCGTCGTCAAGCACCCGATCCTGCGCAAGATCGTCGCGTGCACCAGCACCTCGAATCTCTTCAGCGCCTGTTTCGGGGCGGTCGAGATCGTCTTCCTGGTCCGCACGCTGCACGCCTCGCCCGCGCTCGTCGGCCTGCTGTTCTCCCTCGGCGCCGTCGGCGGCCTGGTCGGCGGGCTGACGGCGGGCTGGTTCGCGAAGAAGGTCGGCTCCGCACGGATCATCTGGGCCTCGATCCTGCTCCCGGCGCCCTTCAGCCTGCTGATCCCGCTGGCCCAGCCCGGCTGGGGAACCCTGCTCTTCGCCGCGGGCAACGTCGCGTTCTCCCTCTCCGCGCTGCTGTACAACTCCGCTCAGGTTTCCTACCGCCAGCGCATCTGCCCGCCCGAACTGCTGGGCCGGATGAACGCGTCCGTCCGCTGGATCGTCTGGGGCACTCTGCCGCTCGGCGCCCTGATGGGCGGCGCACTCGGTACGTGGATCGGCATTCGCCCCACCCTCTGGATCGGCGTGGTCGGCAGTGCACTCGCCGGTCTGTTCGTGTTCTTCTCCCCGCTCAGGACAATGCGCGACGTCCCGAGCACCTGACAGAGTAATCTTGTAATCAACTCTTCCGTAGCCGATGGGGGCATCGTGACCGGCACCGAGACAGTCGAGTACATCCGATATCGAATTCCCGCCGCCGCAAGCGACGAATTCGAGTCCGCATACGCCCGCGCCGCCGTACAGCTCGAAGCGGCCGAGCAGTGCGTCGACTACGAGCTCTCCCGCTGCGACGAGGAGCCCGAGGCGTACATCCTGCGCATCGTGTGGACCTCCGCCGAGGACCACATGTCCGGCTTCCGCCGCGGCGAGCAGTTCCCGCAGTTCTTCGCCGCGATCAAGCCGTACGTGACCGACATCGAGGAGATGCGGCACTACACCCGCACCCCCGTCGTCGGCCGCGGCGCCGCCGTGCCGAGCCTCTACGACTGGATCGGCGGCACCGAAGCGCTCGACAAGCTCACCGAGGCGTTCTACACCGAGGTCTTGAAGGACGATCTGCTCTACCCGCTCTTCAAGGACATGGACGAGCACCACCCCCACTACGTCGCCCTCTGGCTCGGCGAGGTCTTCGGCGGCCCCGAGACCTACAGCAGCGAGCGCGGCGACTACCGCCATATGGTCGCCCAGCACCTCGGCAAGCACATCACCGAGCCCCAGCGCCGCCGCTGGGTCAACCTCATGATGGACGCCGCCGACGCCGTCGGCCTCCCCAAGGACCCGTCCTTCCGCGCCGCGTTCGCCTCCTACATCGAGTGGGGCACGCGACTCGCCGAGATCAACTCCCAGCCCGGCCGCGACGCCTACGACGCTCCGATCCCCGAGTGGGGCTGGGGCGTGATGCCCCCCTACCGCGGCTGACCACCGGCAATCGCCGGATTTAGCCGGCTTGTAGGACGAAGAAGAGGAAGCAGAGGAAGGCCGAGCGGTCTTCGCGGACTTCGTCGGGGAAGAGTTCGCGGGCGCCGGGGGCGGGGGGTGGTTCGCAGATGGTGGCGATGTGGAAGCCGGCGGTGGTGAAGGCGTCGCTCATCGCGTGGAGTGGGCGGTGCCAGAAAGCCATTTGGGCCGTGTGGCCGCCAAGGGTCCATTCCTCGGACCGCTTGTGGATGGCGAAGTAGTCGGAGTCGGGATCGAATAGCTTCTGGACGATCGGGTGGTCGACGGCGATGATCAGGCGGCCGCCAGGCGTTAGCACGCGGCGGAGTTCGGCGAGCGGCGCTGTCCAGTCCTCGAGGTAGTGCAGGACCAGGGACGCGACGACGTCGTCGAAAGCGTTGTCGGGGAACGGCAGCGGGCTGGTTAGATCGGCGAGATGCAGGTCCGCGTCGTCGCCGAGGCGTTTGCGGGCCAGTTCGAGCATCTTGGCGCTGGAGTCGATTCCGGTGACGGTGGCGCCGCGGTCGCGCAGGGCGGCGTGGAGAGGGCCGGCGCCGCAGCCGGCGTCGAGAATTCTTCGGCCGGCCACGTCTCCGGCCAGGTTCAGAATCGCGGGGCGCGTGTAGTAGCCGTTGACGAGGTTGGACTCGGTCTCGGCCGCGTACGCCTCGGCGAAGCTGTCGTAGTTGTTGGGCGCGACCGGCGACGACTGCTCAGCGGGATTCATGCGCTCGATCGTGGCACACGCCATTTGTTCTGCGCCGCGTCTTCATGATCGGCAGCCGCTCCGCTACTGCTTGGTCTTTTGAGCTGCCTCCGCGAAGACCTGCAGAGCTACCTGGTGGCCCTCGAAGCCGCGGGCGCCGCCGGCGTAGGCCTCGATTCGGATGAAGGCCTCGACGATCTCTTCCCCTCGGAGCGATCGTTCGGGTGTGGATCTGAGCCTGATGCCGGGAAGGTGCCGGGATGGGAGTTGAGAGGGCGCGGCGTGATCGGCGTGTCTCACTGATCGAGACGCGGTGTCCGTCGAGGGCTTGGCGTGGCAGACTGCGGAGCATGCAGTCTCGGCGGTTCATTATTACCGTGAGCGCATCGGCATCGGGCTGAAATAAACTCACCCACCGTCGATGTGCAGACCTCTCGCGCTCCGCGAGGGGTTTTCTTGTTTTCCGCCGCAGTTCTCCCGACCTACGACCAGCCGAACGAGGTGCGAGTGTGAACGACAGCTTCCACGTCTACGACACGACGCTGCGCGACGGAGCCCAGCAGGAGGGGCTCGCGCTGTCCGTGGCGGACAAGCTCGTCATCGCCCGCGAGCTGGACGGACTGGGGGTCGGGTTCATCGAGGGAGGGTGGCCGGGGGCGATCCCCAAGGACACCGAGTTCTTCCGGCGGGCTCGGACCGAGCTCGACCTGAAGCACGCGCAGTTGGCCGCGTTCGGCATGACCCGCCGCGCGGACCTGGCAGCGGCCGACGACCCCCAGGTCGCCGCCCTGCGCGATTCCCTCGCTCCTGTCGTGACACTGGTTGCGAAGGCGCATGATCGGCACGTCGAATTGGCGCTGCGTACCACGCTTGACGAGTGCCTGGCGATGGTGCGTGACACGGTGCGGCACCTCGTTTCCGAGGGGCGGCGGGTGTTCGTCGACGCGGAGCATTTCTTCAACGGATATCAAGACAATCCGGCTTATGCGCTGGAGTTCGTGCGCGTGGCGGCGGAGGCGGGAGCCTCGCTGGTGGCGTTGTGCGACACGAATGGCGGAATGCTGCCGAGCGAGTTGGGCGACGTCGTGCACACGGTCATCGAGCAGACGGGGGCGCGTGTCGGCATCCACTGCCACGACGACTCCGGGTGCGCGGTGGCGAACTCGCTGATCGCGATCGAGGCCGGGGCGACGCACGTGCAGGGTGCGGCGAACGGGTACGGCGAGCGGACCGGCAATGCAAATCTCTTTACAATCGTGGCGAATCTGCAGCTGAAGAAGAACCTGCAGGTCGTGCCCTCGAATTCGTTCGCGGAGATGACCCGGATCGCGCACGCGATCTCCGAGGTCACCAATATCGCGCCGCACACCAAGCAGCCGTACGTGGGCTTCTCGGCGTTCGCGCACAAGGCGGGCATCCACGCTTCGGCGGTCAAGGCCGATCCGATGCTCTATCAGCACATTGACCCAGCCGTGGTCGGAAACGATATGCGGATGCTGGTATCCGAAATGGCCGGTCGTGCGTCGATCGAGCTCAAGGGACGCGAGCTGGGGTACGACCTGTCCGGTGATCGGGACGCGCTGTCTCGGATCACGGATCGGGTCAAGGAGCTCGAGGCGCAGGGGCACTCCTTCGAGGCGGCCGACGCGTCCTTCGAGCTGCTGATCCTCGATGAGCTGAAGGGGGAGCAGAGCCAGCGCTTCTTCGACGTCGAGTCCTGGCGGGTGATCGTCGAGCAGCGGCAGGACGGCAGCCACATCAGCGAGGCGACCGTGAAGCTGCACGCCAAGGGCGAGCGGATCATCTCCGTCGGCGAGGGGAACGGGCCGGTCAACGCGCTGGACACGGCGCTGCGCAACGCGATCGGGCAGATCTACCCTGAGCTCGCCGAGCTGGAGCTGTCGGACTACAAGGTCCGCATCCTCGAGGGCGACCACGGCACGAACTCGCGCACCCGGGTGCTGATCACCACGACCGACGGCCGGGACGAATGGGCCACCGTCGGCGTGCAGGAGAACATCGTGGCGGCGAGTTGGAACGCGATCGTGGAGGCGGTCACGTACGGGCTGCTGAAACTGGAGAGCTGACCACGCCGGGCAGCACCTAGACTTGACGCCGTGCGTATCGCGAGATTCTCCCTACCTGACAGCGCCGCCGACGCCGGGGCAGTCCGCTTCGGCCTGGTCGAGGGCGACGTGGAACAGCCCGACGCGATGGTGATCGCCGAGCTCGAGGGCCATCCGTTCACCCCCGAGCCGCACACCACGGGCCGGGTCTGGCCGCTCGCGGACGTACGGCTGCTCGCGCCGGTGCTGCCCAGCAAGATCGTCGCGGTGGGCCGCAACTACGCCGACCACGCGAAGGAGATGGGCAACGAGGTCCCGGCCGTGCCGCTGACCTTCCTCAAGCCGTCCACCAGCGTGATCGGCCCGAACGAGACGATCGCCTACCCGACCTTCTCCCAGGACGTGCAGCACGAGGCCGAGCTCGCGATCGTGATCGGCCGGCTGTGCAGCCAGGTGCCGCGCGAGCGGGTCAAGGAGGTCGTGCTCGGCTACACCTGCGCCAACGACGTCACGGCACGCGACGCGCAGAAGGCCGAGGGCCAGTGGGCCCGCGCGAAGGGCTTCGACACCTCGTGCCCGCTCGGGCCGTGGATCGAGACCGAGGTCGACCCCGCCGACCTGGCCGTCACCTGCACCGTCAACGACGAGCTCAGGCAGGCCGGGCGCACCAGCCAGATGATGCGCGGCGTCGAGGAGATCGTCGCGTTCATCTCCGAGGCCATGACGCTGCTGCCCGGCGACGTCATCCTCACCGGCACGCCCGCGGGCGTCGGCCCGATGCAGGTCGGCGACCGCGTCTCGGTCAGCATCGAGGGCATCGGCACCCTGACGAACCGCATCGTGAAAAGGTAGTAATGACCATCGACACCGCGAAGCTCGACAACAGCGTCCGGGTGCGGTTCCCGCCGTCACCCACCGGCGACCCGCACATCGGGCTGGTCCGCTCGGCGCTGTTCAACTACGCCTTCGCCCGGCACTACGGCGGCAAGCTGGTCCTGCGCATCGAGGACACCGACGCGGCGCGCAACACCGAGGCGTCCTACCGGGCCATCCTCGACACGCTGCGCTGGGCCGGGATCGAGTGGGACGAGGGGCCCGAGGTCGGCGGCGAGTACGGCCCCTACCGCCAGTCCGAGCGCGGCGAGATCTACGCGGACCTGGCCGCCCAGCTGCGTGAGTCGGGCAAGGCGTACCCGTGCTACTGCACGGCCGCGGAGCTGGATGCCGCGCGCGAGCGCGCCAAGGCCGAGAAGCGCGCGCCCGGATACGAGGGCACCTGCCGCAATCTGACGGCGGAGCAGATCGCCGCGTACGAGGCCGAGGGCCGCACGCACGTGCTGCGCTTCCGGATGCCGGAGAACCGCACCATCGCCTGGGACGACGTGGTGCGCGGGGAGATCTCCTTCGAGTCGGCCAACGTGCCGGACTACGTGCTGGTGCGCGCCGACGGCTCGCCGCTGTACACGCTGGTCAACCCCGTCGACGACGCGCTGATGGGGATCACGCACGTGCTGCGCGGCGAGGACCTGCTCTCCTCGACCCCGCGGCAGATCCCGCTGCACGAGACGCTGGTCGAGCTCGGCGTATCCAAGCAGGTCCCGCAGTTCGGCCACCTGCCGTTCGTGCTGGGCGAGGGCAACAAGAAGCTGTCCAAGCGCGACCCCGAGGCCAGCTTCAGCTACTACCCGCGCACCGGCTACCTGCCCGAGGGCCTGATCAACTACCTGGCGCTGCTCGGCTGGTCGCTCGGCAACGACGAGGAGATCTTCGGGATCGACGAGATGGTGGCCGCCTTTGACGGCACCCGCATCTCGGCCAACCCGGCGCGCTTCGATCCGAAGAAGTGCGAGGCGGTCAACGGCGTGCACCTGCGCAAGCTGGAGACCGAGGACCTGGCCAAGCGGATCCTGCCGTTCCTCGATCGCGAGGGGCTGCTGCTCGGCGGCGCGGAGGGCCACCTGGCCAACGACGAGGAGTGGCGCACGCTGGTCGCCGCCGTGCCGCTGATCCGGGAGCGGATGACGGTGCTGTCCGAGGCGATCGGCATGCTCGGGTTCCTCTACACGGGTGACGGCTCGGACGCCCGGCACGCGTTCCAGCTGAACGAGGACGACGCGGCGAAGGTGCTCACGGCCGACGCGTGGCCCGTGCTGGCCGCCGCGACCGCCGCGCTGGACTCTCTCGCCGAGGACGCGTGGACCACGTCCGCGATCGACGAGGCGCTGCGCACGGCGCTGATCGAGGGCCTGGGCCTGAAGCCGAAGAACGCCTTCACCCCGGTGCGCGTCGCCGTCACCGGCCGGCGTGTCTCCCCGCCGCTGTTCGAGTCGATCGAGCTGCTCGGGCGCGAGCGCACCCTGGCCCGGCTGCGCGCGGCCGACGCGAAGGCGCGGGCGGCGGCGTGAACCTGCTCGGGACTAACTGATTTGGGCCCCCGGGCGGCGACCGCTATAGTTGTGCACGCGGCGCCGCCCGGAGGCTCGGTCGGCCTGCGCTGCCAATGGGGTATGGTGTAATTGGCAACACTACAGTTTCTGGTACTGTCATTCTAGGTTCGAGTCCTGGTACCCCAGCTTTAGGGCGTATCGCATATGCGATACGCCCGTTTGGCTTTTCCGGGGCGCGCCAGCCGCGTTCCGAACCGAATATCGGATTATGGAGCGCAACGAGCCGGACTGGCCGACCGAGCCGACTGCGACCGGGCCGGGCGGGCGCCGCGGCGGCGGGCGGGAGAAGTGGTCGCTTCGCAAGAAGCTGGTGGTGTGGGGCTGCAGCGCGCTGGCCGCGGTGATCGTGGTGGTGGGCATCGGGCTCGTGGTCGCCTGGCGGCACCTGAACGGGAACATCAAGACCCAGGACGCCGGGCTCAAGCCCTCGGCGATGAGCGGTAAGCAGGACATCCTGTTCATCGGCTCCGATTCGCGGTCCGGCGGGAACCAGACGCTCGGCGGGGGAGACGTCAGCGGCGCACGCTCCGACACGGCGATGGTCTTCGACAGTCCGGCCGACCGGCGCCAGGGCACCGAGGTGTCCATCCCGCGCGACTCCATGGTGCAGATCCCGGACTGCACCAGCACCGGCACGGGCGGGACGACCGTCGCGGCCAACTTCGGCATGTTCAACAGCGCGTTCACCGAGGGAGGCGCGCCCTGCACGGTGAAGACCGTCGAGTCGCTGACCGGCCTCACCCTCACCCACTACATCGCGATCGACTTCGAGGGCGTGGTCGGCGTGGTCAACGCGCTCGGCGGCGTCAAGGTCTGCGTCACACAGGCGATCGACGACGCGGATTCGGGCCTGAACATCCCGGCCGGCACCACGACGCTCAACGGCCAGCAGGCGCTCGCGTTCGTCCGGTTGCGGCACACCGTCGGCGACGGCTCGGACCTCGAGCGGATCCAGCGGCAGCAGTACTTCCTGGACCAGTTGGAGCACCAGGTGCGCTCCGCGGGCCTGCTGACCGACCCGGTCAAGCTGTACAAGGTGCTCGACGCGGCGACCCAGTCGATCACGACTGATCCCGGCCTCGGCACCGTCACCGACCTCTACAGTCTCGCGCAGACGCTGAACGCGATCCCGAACGGCAAGTTCACGTACGTGACGGTGCCCAACGAGCCGTACCCCGAGGACACCAACCGGGTCGTCTGGACCGAGCCGGACGCGACGAGCCTGTGGAACAGCCTGATCGACGAGGCGAACACGGCCGGCGCGTCCGCCTCGTCGTCCGCGAGCACCAAGGCGGCGGCGCTCGGCGGAAGCACGTCCTCCTCCGCCGCGGAGGTCGCGCTCAGCCGTTTCGAGGGCGTGATGAAGCTGGTGCTGCTTGCCGACACCCCGACGGATGCGACCGGCAGCGCCAGTTCCAGCGCCGGTTCGACCTCGTCCCCGGGCGGCGCCGACGTCGGCACCTGCCCGGTCGGCTAGTTCCGCGCCACCAGACCCCTGCGCAGCAGCAGCGGCTCGATCTCCGGCGCCCGGCCGCGGAAGTTCGCGAAGGCCTCCATCGCGTCCTCGCTGCCGCCGCGGGAGAGCAGCGTGGCCCGGAAGTGGTCGCCGTTCGCCCTGGTCATGCCGCCGTTCTCCTTGAACCACTCGACGGAGTCGGCGTCCAGGACCTCGGACCAGATATACGAGTAGTACCCGGCGCTGTAGTCGTTGGTGAAGATGTGCGCGAAGTAGCCGGTCCGGTAGCGCGGCGGGATCTCCGGCAGCGCGAGGCCCGCCTTCTCCAGCGCCGTCGCCTCGAAGGCCTCGATGTCCTCGCCCGGATCCTCGCCCGCGGAGAGCTTGTGCCAGGCCCAGTCCAGCAGCGTCGCCCCGAGGTACTCGACCGTGCGGAAGCCCTCGCCGAACTGCTGCGCGTCCGCCAGCTTCGCGACGAGCTCGGCCGGGATGGGCTCGCCGGTGCGGTAGTGCTTGGCGTAGCTCGCCAGCACCTCCGGCCAGTCCTGCCACATCTCGTTGACCTGAGAGGGGTACTCGACGAAGTCGCGCGGCACCCGGGTGCCGGCGAACAAGGGGTAGTGCACGTCCGAGAACAGGTTGTGCAGCGCGTGCCCGAACTCGTGGAACAGGGTCCTGACCTCGTCGAAGGTGAGCAGCGTCGGCTCGCCCGCCGGCGGCTTGGCGATGTTCAGGTTGTTGACCGTGACGGGCTTCGTGCCCAGCAGGCCGGACTGGCCGACGAGGCTGTTGCACCATGCGCCGCCGCGCTTCGACTCGCGGGCGTACGGGTCGAGGACGAACAGGCCGAGCTCGCTGCCGTCCTCGTTGAAGACCTCGAAGACGCGTGTGTCCGGGTGGTAGCCGCGCAGGTCGGGGCGGGCGGTGAAGGACAGGCCGTAGACCTTGTTCGCGGCGAAGAAGACGCCGTCGTGCAGCACGCTCTCCAGCTCGAGGTACGGCCGGAGCGCGGCGGCGTCGATGTCGTACTCGGCCTTGCGCACCTTCTCCGAGTAGTACTGCCAGTCCCACGCGGCGATCTCCGCCCCGCCGTTCGCGGCGCGCAGCGCGTCGGCCTCGCGACGGGCGTTGGCCACCGCGGGCGGCACGACGCGGCCGAGCATCTCCTCGACGTTCGCGACCGTGCGCGCGGTCTTGTCGGCCACCGCGTACGCCGCGTGCGACTCGAAGCCCAGCAGCGCGGCGCGTTCGGCGCGCAGCCGCACGATCGCGCGGATCACCTCGGAGTTCACCGAGAAGCCGCGGCCGAGCGAGGCTTCCAGCAGGCGGCGGCGCACGCCCCGGTCGGCGAGCGAGGCTAGCTCGCTCTGGTTCGAGAAGAGCTTGAGGCTGAGCACGTACTTGCCCTCGTGCCCGCGCGCCCTGCCGTTCTCCGCGGCCGCGGCGATCGCGTCCTGCGACAGACCGGCCAGCTCCGCGGCGTCGTCGAGCACGAGGGCGCGGGCCTTCGTGTCGGCCAGCAGGTTGCGCTGGAAGGTGGTCTGCAGCGAGGCCAGTTCGGCGTTGAGCTCGCGCAGCCGCTCCTGGTCCGCGGCCGAGAGTTCGGCACCGGCGCGGACGAAGTCCTCGTGGTACTTCTCGATCAGCCGCCGCGACTCGGCCGGATCGGTCTCCGCGGGGTAGTCGAGCGTCTCCCGCGCCTCGTACAGCGCCTTGATCCGGCCGAAGAGGGCGCCGTTGAGGTGGATGGCGTCCTCGTGCGCGGCCAGCTTCGGGCTGATCTCCGCCTCGATCTCCTCCAGTTCCGGGCTGGTGTCGGAAGAGGTCTGGTTGTAGAAGACGCGCATGACGCGGTGCAGCGTCCGACCGCTGCGCTCCAGCACGATGAGCGTGTTGGCGAAGTCGGGCGCCTCGGTGGACGAGGTGATCGCGTCGATCTCCGCCAGTTGATCCGTCATCCCGCGCTCGAACGCGGGCCGGAAGTGCGCCAACGTGATCGACTCGAACGGTGGGAGTTCGTAGGGCAGGGTGGATACCGAGAAGAACGGATTCGCCTCCGGCGAGGCTGCCTGTGTCGTGGGTGAGGGTGTGGGCTTCGTAGGCATAACGGGAGCCTAGCCAAAACGGCCGCGGGTTATCCCTACAGCGACGCTACGGTGACCTCAAAGCATCGCTACGGTGGCTTTGACCTGCTCCGACAGCGGCGTCGTGGCCGAATCGCGATTATCGATCAGCACGTGCGGGACCGGCGGCGGCACCTCGGGTGTCATCCGCGCGATGAAGGCGCCGAAGGCGTCGAGCTTGCCCGTATCGCGCGAGCTTCCGCGGGCTAGCAGCCGCGCCCGCAGCGTCACCGCGTCGCTGCGCACATAGACGAGCGTCACCGGATTCCCGCCGAGCGCGGCGACCCATTCCGCCCACCGCGGCTCCGATCGGATCTGCCCGGTGAACGGCCCGGAGAGCAGCACCGGGCACCCGTGCGAGCGGATTTCGGCCGCCGTCGCCGTGAGACCCGCGTACTCGTGCGGCTTCACGTGGGCGTCGTACCACTCGCCCTCGCGCTCGCCGGGCGGCCGTCCGCCGGCGGCCAGTGTCGCCGCCACGAAGCCGCCGTAGACCGTGTCCTTGTCCAGCAGTGCCGGAGCCGGATCCAATGCGTCAAGCAGCAGCGCGGCCACCGTGCTCTTCCCCGCCCCCGGCGCCCCCGCCACGATCCACACCCGCGCAGCACCAGCCATGCCCGCACTCTAGCCGGTCGCCGTTCGTTAACCGATTTGGCCGCACGCCACCCGGTCGCCTATAGTTGAGCGCGTTGGCGAGCGGCCCTGAGGTCCGCGGAGCCACCGCTAGGGCCCCGTTGTGTAGCGGCCTAGCACGCTGCCCTCTCAAGGCAGTAGCGCGGGTTCGAATCCCGTCGGGGCTACTTTCAGGTCTGGTCAGAGGAGCTTCTGACCAGACCTTTCGCATGTGCGGCGCCGGGATGTCGCGCCTCCTCTCGCCGGACGTCTTCAACGAATCTGACTCAGAACTCTGGATCGGCACCATCTTCGTCGGATTCGGTCGCAACCGAATCGGCAGTCAGGCGTCTTCTATGGTGACGACGACGAGCAGGGGAGGGAACGCGTGTCCAGAGGGCGGGCTCCGGCCGGCATGCGCGGGGGAGAGGCCATGCCGCCGCAACCACACGGAGAGCCGCTAGCGCTGCCGAGGTTGTCAGGGTTGTAATTTACCGGCCCCCGCCACGGGGCCGCGCCATAGCTTGATGCTTAAGACGTCGGTTGCGACCTGCGTCCTCTTCAGTGCGCCTTCATTACCCATTCTGAGCTTATACGTCCGCCAATTCTGAATGTGTCGCGGAACGGAGAGCATGACAAATCGGGCACACCTACCTGCGTCCTGGCCAAGTGTTTCTGTGGTCATCCCGGCCTTGAACGAGGCCCGGAACCTTCCGCACGTGTTCGCGCGGCTGCCGGACGGCATCCACGAGGTGATCGTCGTGGACGGTCATTCGGTCGACGACACCTGCGCGGTCGCCCGGAAGTTGAGGCCGGACGCCCGGATCGTCACGCAGACTCGGACCGGCAAGGGCAACGCGCTGGCCTGCGGGTTCGCGGTCGCCACCGGCCAGATCATCGTCATGCTCGATGCGGACGGATCAGCCGATGCCAGCGAGATCCCCGCCTTCGTGCAGACCCTGCTGAACGGCGCCGACTTCGCGAAGGGCAGCAGGTTCGCCCCGGGCGGCGGAAGCGCCGATCTCACCCGGCTGCGCACATGGGGCAACGGCCTGCTCATGGCCATCGTGAATCGAGCCTATGGCACGGCCTATTCAGACCTCTGCTACGGATTCAACGTCTTCTGGCGCCGGCACCTGCCCGTGCTGAGGCTGGATTCGACCACGCCGCCGCCGCAGGACGGCACGAAAAAGCTGTGGGGTGACGGCTTCGAGATCGAGACGCTGATCGCCATACGCGTCACTGTCGCGCGCCTCGCCGTCGTCGAAGTGCCCAGCTTCGAGCATTCCCGTATCCACGGCGTCAGCAATCTCACGGCATTCAGCGACGGTCTACGCGTACTGCGGATGATCATCACCGAACGCCGAGCCCGCAATGCGGCCATGAGGTCGCCACGCGAGCTTTCCAACACCAGCATTCTCGAGGAGTTCGCATCAGTACAGGCGCCAACTTCGCGGGAGGCGGAGTGACCGGCATGACGCAAAGCCTGCGCGGGGCGGCACGGTCAATGGTCTACCGTCTGCCCGTCGGCGTGGAACGAAGGCTGCTCTTCCTCTACTACAACCGCAAACTCCCGCACTTCAGCAAACCCGTGACATTCAGCGACAAGGTCAACTGGCGCATCCTGAACGATCGCAGGCCCCTGCTCGAATGGACCTGCGACAAGCTGGCCATGAAGGAGTACGCCGAGAGCGCGGGGTTGGAGGGGCTGCGGGTTCCGCGGACGATCTGGTCCGGTTCGGACCTCGGCGATCTGCTAGCGGTGGACCTGCCCGAGCACTGGGTGCTCAAGCCGAATCACCGGTCGGGACTGGTCTATTTCGGCAGCGGGCAGGCCGATCTCGGGGAGCTCTCGACCGTCACGGCGACCTGGCTCGACGCCTTCGAGTCGAGCAAGATGCGCGAATGGGCCTATGCCACGGCCCGGCCCATGTTCCTCGTCGAGGAACTGCTTGGGCCGCCGGGATCGCCGCCTCCCGACTACAAGATCTTCGTCTTCGACGGCGAGCCGGATCTCATCGAGATGGTGAACCGGTACGACGGGAATCAGCAGAGGCTGTACCGCGCGGACTGGACGCCGCTCGACGTGCTGTACGGGCCGCAGGGAATCGCTCCGATAGCACCGCCGCCGCCGGAGCTGGACCGGATGCTGGATATCGCGCGGCAGCTGGGCAAGCCGTTCGACTTCATCCGTGTCGACCTTTACGACCTCTCTGACGTAGACGGGTCGATCGTCTTCGGTGAACTGACTCCCTACCCGTGCGGGGGCCTCGAGCGTTTCAGCCCGGCCTCGTTCGATGTCGAACTCGGGGAGAAGTGGCGACTACCCGCATTGGGATCGGGCGCGTGAAGCCTGCCACCCGTAAGGAGCCTGACAATGCTTGACCTGGATCGCCATGCCCTGCAGGCCGACTATGACGACCTCCGCCTGCGCGGCGTTCCCGGGATCGACGTGGAACTGCTGACTTTCTCGGTCATGCACGGCAACGGCAACGTGATCCTCGTCGTCGACGAGAGCCTGAGCGGCCTGTCCGCCGACGACATCGGGAGCGGCCTCGCGGTCGAGCTCTGTGAGTCGTTCACGTCGGTGCGCGTGGACGGGATCGCTTTCGTCCGGACCGTCGATGAAACCATCGACGCACCGGTTCGGATGACCTATTTCGACCGGGACGGCACGAATGCCTCGATGTGCGGCAATGCACTTCGTTGCGTGACCCGGTACGGCGACGAGCGGGGATACCTGCGCCGCGCCGCGGACGTCGTCATGACCGACGACGGCCCGAAGTGGGTTTCGGCCGCCGGCGGCGCGATCCGCGTCGCGCTCGGAGCCGGGCGGGAGTTCCAACGCGTCACCGACGAGCAGTACTTCGTGTTCAGCGGTGTGGCGCACCTGGTCGTGCTGCTCGATGAGAGCCAGGACCTTGATGCGATCGACGTCAAGACCGCAGGCGCCGCGCTGCGCTACGACGACCGGCTGTGCCGACAGCTGAATCATCCGGAAGGCCTGCACGTCGACTACATGCAACGGTACGAGGACGGCGTCCGCATCCGCACCTACGAGGTGGGAGTGGAGGACGAGACGCGGGCCTGCGGTACCGGGTCCGCCGCATCCGCCTACGTGGCCAACCGGGTCTGGGGCCTGTCGTACCCGGTCCGCGTGGTCGTCCAGGAAGGCGAGATACAGGTCGAGGAGACCGAGCACGGATTGCTCATCAGCGGATCCACCGGCCATCTGTTCGGCAACATCCCGCCGATCGGCGCAGTGACTTCCAGGACTGAGACTTCCAGGACTGAGCCCGCGCTGGCGATCGGAGGCTCCGGTGGCTGAGCCCAGGCGCGTCTGCGTCGTCGGCCCAGGAACCCGTTTCCTATCCGGTATCACCTACTACACGTACTCCCTGATCGAGGCGCTGGGCGAGGCGGGCCATCAGTGCTCGGCCGTGCTGATCCGCAACCTGGTGCCGGAGCGGTTCTATCCGGGCCGCGCGCGGGTGGGGGGTGCCCTGACCGACCTGCGGCTGCCACCGGACGTACCGCGGGTCGACGGGGTCGACTGGTACTGGGGCCGGTCGCTGGCCCGGGCGATCGCGTTCCTGCGCCGGGAGCGGCCGCAGGTCCTCGTCCTGCAGTGGTGGACCGGGGCCGTGCTGCACACCTACCTGGTGCTGGCCGTCGTCGCCCGACTGTACGGGGCCAGAGTCGTCGTGGAGTTCCACGAGGCCCAGGATGTCGGCGAAGCCCGGCTGCCCTTCGTCACCCGCTATACGGACCTCCTGGGCCGGAGTCTGCTCAGGCTCTCCGCGGCGCAGTTGGTCCACTCGCATTTCGACCGTGAGCTGGTCAAGGACCGTTACGGCGTCGACGAGAGCGTGACGCTGGTCGCGCACGCAGGCTACGACTACCTCCCGTCACGGCCGCCGCTCAGGGAAGCTCCGGCCGACGTGATCAACCTCCTGTACTTCGGTGTCATCCGGCCGTTCAAGGGCGTGGAGGATCTCATAGCGGCCGTGGACCTCCTCGGCTCGGACACTCGGTTCTGGTTCACCGTCGTGGGTGAGACCTGGGAGGGCTGGGATCTGCCGAACCGTCTGATCGCCGCCTCGAAGCACCGGGACCGGATCACGTTCGTCAATCGGTACGTCACCGATGCCGAAGCGGCCGGCTACTTCGCCGGCGCCGACGTCGTCGTGCTGCCGTATCACCGGTCCTCGTCGTCCGGACCGCTCCAGATCGCGATGGCCGCGGGGCTTCCGGTGGTGGCGACGAGGGTCGGGGGTCTGGTCGAAGCCACGGCCCACTACCCGGGCGTGGTGCTCGCTGATCCGTCCAGCCCGGAATCGCTGGCGGACGGCGTGCTCAAGGCGGCCGAGCTCGTCGGCCGACGATTCCAGGGCGCCACCACGTGGTCCGACACCGCCCGGAGCTACACGGAATTGTTCGACGGGATACTGCGGTGACGCTCCTGCGGATGCCGCTCGTGCCCGAGAGGCTCAGTTCCCGGCTGCCGGGCCGCGCCAGGGACCCGCTGGTCATGAACTCGCTGTACCTGACGGCGACGACGGTCGTGACCTCGCTGCTCGGGTACGTCTTCTGGACGGTGGCCGCGCGGATGTACCCCGCGTCCGCCATCGGAGAGGCCGGCGCGGGCGTCTCGGCCATGGCCTTCGCCTCGCTGCTGGGAGCCCTCGGCGGATCCATGGCCGTGCTGGCGGAACTGCCCGGGAAGCGGCGGCCGCGCGAGTGGTCGGCCACCATCACTGCCCCGCTCGTATTCACCTCGGCCACGTCGGCGGTGACCGCGCTGGCCACGGTGGCGGTCCTGGCGACGACAGGGCATTCGGCGTTCCTGTACCGGGACGGATGGTGGGTGGCGGCCTTCGTCGTCGGGGTGGTGGCCACGACGGCCTCCCAGGTGCTGGAGAGCGTCTGGGTGGCGGAGCACCAGGCGGTCTGGTTCCTCGGCTCGAGCACCGTCTTCGCCGTGGTCAAGCTCGGGATCGTCGCCCTGCCGGTCTTCGCGGTGTTCGGCGCCGTCGGCATTCTCTCCGCCTGGTCGGGCGTTCTGGCGGCCACCGTCTTGGGCTGCGTCCTGGTCCTGATTCGCCGATACGGATACCGGCCGCGCCTGACCGGCTTCTCCCGGCAGGTCTGGTCGATGCGGGAAAGCCTCGCCGGCAACTACGTGATCAGCGTCGGCGATCAGGCGACGCTCTACGCGATCCCGGTGATCGTCGCGCTGGAGGTGTCCCCGGAGGCCGCGGGCTGGTTCTACGTGGCCTGGAAGATCGGCGGCTTCTACGCGGTCTTCGCCTCGGCCGTCGGAACGTCCACCTTCGCCGAGGGCAGCCGCCACCCGCACCGCGCGCTGCCGCTTGCCCTGGCCGGCCTGAAGTTGGTCTTTCCGCTCATCGTCCTGGGCGCCGCGGTCACGATCTTCGCGGGCCGTCTGGTCCTGGACGTGTTCGGCGCGCAGTACGCGGCGCACGCCTACACGCTTCTCGTCCTGCTGTCGTTGGGGGCCGTCCCCGACGCGGTGGTCACGATCTACCGCGGTGTCCTGCGGGTGCACAAGCGCTACCGGACCGCGGCGGGCATCTGCTGGGCCATCTCGATCTCCCGGCTCGCCCTCACCGTCCCGGCCCTGGCCTGGTGGGGCATCGCCGGCGCGGGCTGGGCCTGGCTCGCCACCCAGACGGCCGGCGCGATCTGGTGCGCGCTGGACCTGGCCGTCCACCGCGACGCGGTGAACGACACCGCAGCGATCGACACCGCAGTGACCAACACCGCATTGACCGAAACATTGTCGAAGGGGGATTCATGATGCGGTGCCTGGTGACGGGTGGCTGCGGTTTTGTGGGCTCGGCGCTGGTCCGTCGTCTGCTGGCGGAGTCGTGCGAGGTCGTCGTCGTGGACGACTTGTCCCGAGGCTCGCGCGAGAACCTGGGTGCGGACCAGGCCCGGGTCCGCGTGATAGAGCAGGATGTGACGGACAGTCTGGGCCGGGTCTTCTCGTCCTTCCAGCCCGAGGCCGTCTTCCATCTGGCCGCGCTGCACTTCATTCCCGACTGCGACGCCGACCCGGCGCGCTGCCTGCGGGTCAACGTGGACGGCACACGTTCCGTGCTGGAGGCCGCGGCCGGACTTCGCGGCCCGGTCTCCGTGGTGGTAGCCTCCTCGGCCGCGGTCTACGCCCCGGCCGACGGGCCGCATCAAGAGCAGGAGGACTCGCTCGGACCGATTGACGTCTACGGGCAGTCCAAGCGCTGGACCGAGGAGTTGGCGGTCGAGTTCGCAGCCCGTACCGGGACCGGGGTGGGCATCGCCCGGCTGTTCAACGTATTCGGCCCGGGCGAGACCAACGCGCATTTCATCCCCAGCCTCATCTCCCAGTTGAAGGCGGGGGAGTCGGTCCGGCTCGGCAATCTCTCGACCAAGCGGGACTACGTGTTCGTCGACGACGTCGCCGACGCGCTGCTGAGGCTGGCCAGGTACGCCGGCGACGGACAATCGGCGACGGTGAACATCGGCAGCGGGAGAGCCTACGCGGGTGACGAAGTGGTCGAGGCCCTGGCCGGAATGACCGCGGCAGGGGTGGCTCCGGTCACCGACCCGAGCCGCCTTCGCCCCGTGGACCGTCCCGTCCTGCTGGCCGACCCGACGATGGCTCAGAAGCTGTTGGACTGGGCGCCGCGCACGTCGCTCGTCGACGGACTGCGGGCCGCCTGGGACCGCCCGGCGGGCGCGGGGGTGACGCTGGCATGAGGATCGCCCTGATCTGCGCGCACTACGCCCCGTTCGCCGGGGGCGTCGAATCCCACGTCGAGGAGATCGCCAAGCGGCTGGCCGACCGCGGGGAGACCGTCGAAGTCCTCACCCATCGCGACGATCCCGGTCTTCCCGACACCGAGATGCGCGAAGGAGTCCTGGTGCGGCGGCACAAGGTGCCGGTGCCCAGCCAGCATTTCGGGGTGTCCCCGGCGGTGTGGGCCACGCTCGTACGACACCGGCACCGCTATGACGTGGTGCACGCGCACGGCTACCATTCCGCCGCACCGCTGGCCGCCACCATGGCCGGTGCCTCGCCGCTCGTCTTCACTCCGCACTACCACGGCACCGGTCACTCGCCACTGCGCAAGGCCATCCACATCCCGTACCGCGCCGCGGGGGCGGCGATAGCGGCTCGGTCGCAACGCATCATCTGCGTGTCCCGCGCCGAGGCCGAACTCTTCCTTTCCCACTTTCCCTCGGCCCGGCCGCGCGTCACCGTCATCCCCAACGGCGTCGACCTGGAACGGATCACCGCCGCCCAGCCGTTCCCCGACGCGGAGGCGGTCATCGTCACCGGCGGACGCCTCCAGTCCTACAAGCAGATCGACCGCATCGTCGAGGCCATGGCGCTGACGCCCGCCGGTCTGCGCCTGGTGGTCACCGGGGACGGCCCCGAGCGCGGCGCTCTCGAAGCGCTCGCCGACGAGCGCGGTGTGCGGGACAGGGTCCGCTTCATCGGACGGGTGGAAACCGATCTGCTGTACCGCTGGTACGCCAGCGCCGACGTGTTCTGCTCCATGTCGTCCAACGAGGCGATGCCGGTCACCATCCTCGAACTGCTGGCCGCCGGCGCCCGCGTGGTCGCCTCGGATATCCCGGCCCACCGCGACATCCGCGACCGCACCGCGGGGGCGATCACGCTGGTACCCCTGGATGCCGAGCCGAAGGTTCTGGCCGATGCCCTGGGACACGCCCTGAACGAGTCGCCCGCGCCCGCCCAGCGGATCCCGACCTGGGACGAGGTGACGACGCAGACCCTTGATGTCTACCGCGACCTCACGAGCGCGGCGGTGGCGGCGGCATGACAGAACGGCCGGTGCGGGTGCTCTACTGGTTCACCCAGCCCACCCCGTACGTGGTGGCGCGTTTCAACGCCGCCGTCGAGCACCCGGAGCTCGAGTTCCATGCCGTCTTCTCGCAGGTACGCGAGCCGGACCGGTCCTGGGACGTGGACGAGTCGGCGTGGAAGTTCCCCGCGAGCTATCTGGGACGGTTCAAGGTGCCGGTGAAGGAGCTGCGCCGGCTGCGCCCGGACGTGTTCATCCTGGAGTACGACCGCTGGAACCTGGCCCTCGGCGCGGTGACGGGCTTCGCCGCCGCCCGGCGCGTGGCGTTCCGGGTGCTGCCCAACTACGACGCGTGGTCGCGGCGCACGTGGTGGCGGGAGCTCGGCAAGAACGTACTCTTCAAAGCCGTCGACGGGGCAAAGGTCCCCGGTTCGGACGGAGCAGCGCTGGCGGCGCGGTACGGCCTGCCGCGGGAGCGCACCACCGTCGTCACACAGTCGATCGACGTGGCCCACTACGGCCGGGGCCGCGACATGCCGGCAGACGAACGGCGGCGCCGCCGCGAGGCGCTCGGGCTGTCCGGATGCGTCTTCCTGTACGTGGGACGCATCTGGTCGGGCAAGGGGCTGGACGAGTTGTTCGCCGCCTACCGGCAGGTCCGCACGATCCGCGACGACATCAGCTTGCTGATAGTCGGCGACGGCGTCGACGGCGAACGCTACGTCGATCGGGAGTCGGCCACGGCCGGCGTCACGTTCGCGGGCTTCGTCCAGCCGGCCGACCTGCCAGAGTGGTACGCGGTCTGCGACGTCCTGGTCTTCCCCACCCACGGAGATCCCAACGGTCTCGTGGTGGAGGAGGCACTGGCTGCCGGCCTGCCTGTGATCGTCTCCGACGCCGCCGGTGACATCAAGGCCCGAGTTCCGGAGTCGGTCGGCCGCGTCGTCCCGGTCGGCGACGCCGGCGCCCTGACCGGAGCGATGGAAGCCCTGGCCGAGCCGTCTCTTCGGGAGCCCATGGCCCGCCGGGCGCCGGGCTGGGTCGCGGGGAAGCACGACGAACGCTACGCCGAGGATCTCGCCCGTTTCGCCCGCGACCTGATGGCAAGCCCGCGTAGGCGGACGCTTCACCGCGCCGCCTGCGCGACGGTCGGCCACCTGCCGGCGTGGTGCGGACGGTGGGGCGGATGACGACGCCCACGACCGTGGCCACAGCGCCTATCAAAAGCCGGGTCTACCCTCGCCTGGTGCCCACTGCGATCCGCGGACGACTGGCCACCCGCGCGACGGGGCTGGCCCTCGGATCGGCCTTCGCGGCCGACGGCGCCGGAGTGGCCCTACTGGCGGCCGCCGACGCACGATCCCGCTCCGGGGCATCCGGCGGCTACCTGCTGTTCTGGGCCGGGCTCGCCCTCATCTTCGTGCCGAGCGCCGCGGTTCTGCTGCTGTCTCGGCGCAGCAGAGCGGCACGGCTCGCCGTCGCCCTGGGTTTCGGGCTCGCGCTGTACATGGCGAAGGTCGTCTACGAGCCGACGACGTTCACCTTCCACGATGAGTTCGCCCACGACCGGAATGCCGCCAACCTGCTGGCTTCCGGCCAACTCTTCGGCTACAACCCGCTGATCCGCGCCACCGGCTACTACCCGGGCCTGGCCGTCGCGACGGACGCGGTCGCGCGCCTGACCGGGTTTTCCGTCTACACCTGCGGCCTGATCCTGATCGGCTGCGCGCGGCTGGTCTTGGTCGGGGCGCTGTTCCTGCTCGTCGACGAGCTCTTCGACTCGCCCCGCGCCGCCGGCGTGGCCGTCCTGGTGTACGCGGCCGAGCCCAACTTCCTCTACTGGGACGCCCAGTACGGCTACGAATCGCTGGCCCTGCCGCTGGCCCTGCTCACCGTTTACTTCCTGGCGCGCCGGAACGGACGGCAGCCCGGTCTCCCCGCCATCCTGTGCAGCCTTGCGGTCGCGATCGCCGTGGTGGCCACCCACCATGTCACCGCTTGGGCACTGGCCGCGCTCCTGCTGGCGTGGGCGGCCGTCGGATGGTTGCGCCGCCGCCGTTCTGACGTCGCTTCAGCGGGCGCGGAGGAATTCGTACCGACGCTTCCGGCCTCGGTGACCGCCGGGACGGCCGTGGCGTGGGTCGCGGTCGTGGCGCCGATCACCGTCGCATACCTCAGCCCCGTACTGTCGCGCGCCGCCGCACAGGGAATCCAGCTCATAACCACGTTCCACACATCGCGCACCCTGTTCGCGAACACGGGCCAGGCCGCCACCGCCCCCGAGTGGGAGCGGCTGGCCGCCATCGCCGCCACGCTGGCCATCCTCGCCGCCGTTCCGGTGGCTCTCTATCGCATCAGGCGGAGCGGCCTGCCGCTGATCGCCAAGCTGCTGGCCTGGTCGACGCTCGCGTGGGTGGCTCTGCTTCCGCTGCGATTCACGTCCGACGGCCAGGAGGCGGCGAACCGTTCCGCCGACTTTCTGTACGTGGGTATAGCGATCTGCTTCGCCTTCCTGCTGGAGCGGTTCCTCGATTCGTCCCGATGGCGGCGAACGGTCGCGCTCTGTCTCGTCGCCCTGCTCTTCGCGGGCGGCATCTCGGTTTCCTGGAACTTCTCGCAGCGGCTGGCACCGGACTACCGGCTGACGAACGGATCGGCGGCCGTGACCCCGGACGACCAGGCACTCGCCCGATGGATGCTCGCCACGCTCGGTCCGAGCCATCGCGTCGCGACGGACGCCCAGACCGGACTGGCCCTCGGCTCGGTGGGCCGCCAGAACGTGCTGTCCTCGGCCGAGGACGGCGCGCAGACCTGGCTGATCTTCTATCCGCCGACCGTCACCAGCGGCGTGCTGGCCGAGATCCACCGATCGGCGGTCCAATACGTCGTCGTGCAGGCGGACGTGCTCGACCTGCCGACCGGTAACACCCGTTTCGACGACTCCGAGCCGGCGCAGTACTACAACTCCACGCTGCCCGCCGCGTCGCTCTCCAAATTCGACACGAGCCCCGTGTTCCGAGAGATCTACGCGGCCGGATCTCTCCGCTTGTACCAGGTCGTCAGCTCGACGGGAGGTCAGTGACCATGACGAGCCGACGTGGATTGCAGGCGGCATGCTCGGCGGTCACCATCGCCTCGTTCACCGCCATCTGCGCATCATCGACGGGGCCGGTCAGGCAGATCGCGGGCCTGAGCCTGATCGGCGCCTTCGCTTTCGCCCTGTGGCTCATGCGCCGGGGGCGATTCGACGCGATCGTGCCGGCCATCGGCCTGACTCTGGCCTTCCTGATCCTGGCCGGGCTCGCACTCGCGTCCGTCCACGTCCTGACCACAGTCCCGGTAGCGCTCGTGGCGGCAGTCGCGACCCTGCTCGTGGTTTGGGCAGGTGCCTGGTATCACGCCCCCACCTCTGCCCCCGAACCCGCGGGCCGAAGAAGTTGGCTCAAGCCGGCACACCCGCTCGCCGTTATCGGCGTCCTGATATTCGCGGTCGCGACGGTCCTGGCCGTTCACTACTCCGCGGCCAGCGCCACGGCCGATGCTGACGGAGCATCATCCGTCGCGATCTGGGCCTATCCCTCGGGCGACCAGTTGCACGTCGGCGTCGAGCAGCCGACCGGCCACGGCGCCACGTCGCTGCAGATCGTCGTGAGCCAGGCTGGAGTCACCGTCGCGACGTGGAACGACATTCACCTCGCCGCGGGCCAGACGTGGGAGGCGCCCGCGCTCACCGTCTCCGGCAAGGGCCCGGCCCAGGTGGTCGCGCTGCACGGCGGAGCCGTTGTGGCGAGCCTGTCGAGTCGGTGACGGGAAACGATGCAACTCAGCCTGATTCAACTCAGTACTGTCTTGCGGCGGATCGGGCTGGCGATCGCCGTGATCGCCGCAGCCATGTCCATGACGGCGTCGACCAACCCCTCGTCCGGAGCGGAGTGCGGGCATCCGGCTGACGGCCAGTCCGCGCTGAGCCGACAACTATGCTCGCTTCACCTCATGAACTACTTCCCGTCCGACTCCGGGTGGCAGTACATGTGGACCCGATGGCAGCCCGACCAGATCAACGACGATTTCGCGGTGATGGCGGGCATGGGGGCGAATGCGGTCCGCATCACCGTGTTCCCGGATGTGATGGGTTTCCCGACACCGAGTCCGGTCATGCAGTCCCGACTCGCGCAGATCGTCGGCATGGCCGCCGGCCACGGGCTCGAGGTGCAGCTGTCCCTCTTCGATCAGTTCACTGACTTCGCGGATATCTCGGACAGCCTGACCTGGGCTCACGATCTTCTCGCACCCTTGAGCGGAGGCTCGCACATCGCGTTCATCGACGTGCGCAACGAACTCGACGCGTCGTCGACGATGGGAAACCCTCAGGTCTACCAGTGGTTGGACGCGCTGCTCCCCGCAGTCGAACGCGACGCGCCCGGCGTTCCGGTCACCCTCTCCGTGACCACGCCAGCCCACATCAGCACACTGCGGGCCGCGCTTCGGGTCGAGCCCGACTTCTGGGACCTGCACTACTACTCGTCCGATGGACTCGCCTACGCGACCATGGACGAAGCCATCAAGGCGGCAGCCCCGCAGCCGGTGTTCGTAGGGGAGACGGGCTTCGCGACGGCGGACGACGGTTCCCCGCCGGGCCTGCCCGCGGGAGAGGCGTCGCTGGAGGCATATCAGGGCCACTACTACCAAGCGATCGAGCAGGCCGCACTCTCGCTCGGTCTCGGAACCGCCGCACCCTGGACCCTGTACGACTTCACCCAAGCCGCCATCCCGAGCCGGCAGCAGCCGGACCAGTACGCCTTTGGCCTGCTGCACACCGACGGGTCGCCCAAGCCCGCGGCCGCCGTCATCCGCCGGCTCTTCGAAACCGGAGACGTCGGCGACGACTTCAACAGCGACTTCGCACAGGCGGTGACCACGCCCCAGGGTGTGCTCCCGGCGGTCTGGCGTGTGTGGGAGCCCGATCAGGCCCAGTTCGCGCTGGACCCGGCCGTCGGTCACGATGCGCCGGGTTCGGCCAGTATCTCGGACAGCGGCGGCTCAGACGCGGGCATGCCGGCGTTCTATACCGTCCCGGTCGAGCCGCAGGTAGTGCCCGGAAGCGGGTATCGCGTGACGGCCTGGGTCCGCGGACGCGGGGCTACCGGGACTACCGTGGTCAACGTCAGCTGGTTCAACACCCAGGGCGTCTACATGAGTGGCTCAGACTCGGCCGGCCTCAGCCCGGGCGACACGGACTGGACCGAACTGGATGCGACCGGGACGGCCCCGCCCGGAGCCGCCTTCGCGGAGATCTGGCTCAAGAGTGCGCACAACTCAGGCACCGTATGGTTTGACGACGTGGCCTGGACGCGGTCGACGGACTGAGATGAGGGTGCGTAGTGAACATCATCCGGCGGCCGCGGCTCTGCCGGTGCGGCCACGAGCGAAGCGCCCATCAGCACTACCGCAGGGGTAGCGACTGCGCGCTCTGCGACTGCCCCCGCTGGTCCCGGGCCCCGGCCTGGCGGCTGCCGGACCGGGGCCGGTCGAACCCGGACCATCCGGATTCGCGGAACCCTTAGGCGTCCGTGCGGATCTCGGGGCGGCCGGGCTCGGCCCACTCGGTGTGGAAGGTGCCCGCGCGGTCGGTGCGGCGGTAGGTGTGGGCGCCGAAGAAGTCGCGGAGGCCTTGGATCAGCGCGGCGGGCAGATGCTCGCCGCGCAGCGTGTCGTAGAAGGCGAGCGCGGCGGAGAAGGCGGGGACCGGGATGCCGCGGCGGGCGGCGATGGCCACGACCTCGCGCCAGGGGATCTGCGCGTGGCCGATCTCGTCCGCGAAGTGCTCCTCGGCGAGCAGGCTGATCAGGCCCGGGTTGGCGGCGTGCGCGGCGCGGATGCGGTCGAGGAAGGCCGCCCGGATGATGCAGCCGCCGCGCCAGATCTTCGCCACCTCGCCGAGGTCGATGTCCCAGCCGTACTCGGCGGCGCCGTCGCGGATCATCGTCCAGCCCTGGTCGTAGGCGATGATCTTCGAGGCGTACAGCGCCTGCTCGACCTGATGGATGAAGCGCTCGGCCTCGTCGCTGCGCAGCAGCGACTCGTACTCGGTGCCGCCGTGCAGCGGCCGGTAGGCGGCGCGCAGTTCGGCGCGGGAGGAGGCGACCCGGGCGAACGTGGCCTGGGCGATGCCGGTGACCGGGGAGCCGAGGTCGAGCGCGGTCTGCACCGTCCAGCGCCCGGTGCCCTTCTGCTCCGCGGCGTCCTGCACGATGTCGACGAACGGCACGCCGGTGTCCGGATCGGTGTGGGCCAGCACCTCGGCGGTGATCTCGATCAGGTAGGAGTTGAGCCGGCCCTTGTTCCATCCTCGGAAGATCTCGGCGATCTCGGCCGGGGTGTACCCGGCGACCTCCCGCAGCAGCTGGTACGCCTCGGCGATCAGCTGCATGTCGGCGTACTCGATGCCGTTGTGCACCATCTTGACGAAGTGCCCGGCGCCGTCGGTGCCGATGTGCGTGCAGCACGGATCGCCGTCGACGTGCGCGCTGATCTTCTCCAGCATCGGGCCGAGCGCGGCATAGGACTCGGCCGATCCGCCGGGCATGACCGATGGGCCGTGCAGGGCACCCTCCTCGCCCCCGGAAACGCCGCTGCCGACGAAGTGGATGCCGCGCTCGCGCAGCGCCTTCTCGCGGCGGCGGGTGTCGAGGAAGTGCGCGTTGCCGCCGTCGATGATGATGTCGCCCTCCTCCATCAGCGGGGCGAACTCCTCGATGACGGCGTCGGTCGGATCCCCGGCCTTCACCATGATCAGCAGCCTGCGGGGGCGCTCCAGCGCGGCGACGAGCTCCTGCGGGGACTCCGCCGGGACGAACGCGCCCTCGCTGCCGAACTGTTCGACCAACGCTCGCGTTCGAGCCGGGGTCCGGTTGTGCACCGCCACCGTGTAGCCGTTCCTGGCGAAGTTCCGAGCCAGGTTGCGGCCCATCACCGCCAACCCCGTCACACCGATCTGCGCCGTAGCCTCCATGCCGCCGCTTCCCTTCTCGAAGAGGGAGAAATCCCGTCGTGCCGTCACCGTCGACACCATCACCGATGGGCGGCGAGCGCAACCGGTGACGGGGGGTGTGTCAGTCCCACTCCCAGCGGAAGCCCTCGAGGCCGGGGGCGCTGTCGAGGACGACGATGTTCGCGGTGCCCGAGGCGCTGACCGGGAGGTCGGTGACGTGCCGCGGGGCGGAGGTGCCGGGGCGCTGGGCGACATGGCGGCAGCGGGCCGGCAGGGCGCGCGGATCGAAGTGGGTGCGCAGCGCGATCTGGCGCACGGGCTGGCGGGAGGCGTGCTGGTAGCGGTCTATGCCGGACGCCGGTCCGGAAGGTATGTATTCGTACTCGAAGACGTGCGGATGGCCGGAGGCGAGCACGTGGTCGAAGACGAGTTCCGCCGCCTGGAAGCCGCTCTCCGGGTCGGCCTGCACCCGGCCGAGGCGGCAGCCGCTGATCGGGCGCAGCACGGGCGCGGTCTGGCCGGGCACGTCCGGGATGTGCAGCGCGACGAACCTGTCGGCGTGGTCCTGGCGCGCGGTCACGACGCGGCGCACCCGCTCCAGGTACCAGCTGCGGTCCTCGCCGAGCCACAGGTCGCCCTGCATCCCGATGTGCTGGAAGCCCAGGTTCACCGCGGCGTCCACCCCGTCGAGCACGCGGGTCAGACCGGTGGACGGGCCGAGCAGATCGGTGAACTCGGGCGGTCCGCCGTCCGCGGCCCGGCGTCCGCGCGGCCGCGGCGGCCCGAGCAGCGCGACGAGGCTGGCGCGCGGAAGTTCGAGAATGCCCTCGACGGCCATGACGATGCGCAGCGACTCGGGCCGTTCCGGTCGGCGCAGGCCGCGCTGCCAGTAGCTCAGCGCGGCGAGGCTGATCGAGTAGCCGTCGGCGCGCAGCCTGCGCTGCAGGGATTCGAGGCTGAGTTCACGGCGTTCCAGCGCGGCGCGCAATGCGCGGTCGAAGGGGCCGTGGCGCAGCGCCTGTTCGAGCGTGACTGCGGATCGCGCCCGAGTGGGAGATTTTCCAGACACGAGTTGATCAGTTCCGTTCCACGTGCGGCGGACATCGTGGGGCTCGGCTCAGCGTGTCAGCGGGAAGTTCAGAACTTGTTCGGATCCGGCAAAGTATGCAGAAAAGGCAGCAAGGGTGCGTTCCGCGGGCCCCACAGGTCGCCCGCGGAACGCACCCGTCCTGGTCGCGTGATCAGATCACTGCGAGGAGAAGACGCAGCCGCCTGCGCTGTTGCTGTACAGCGGCTGCATCGCGAAGGTGCCGGTGCTGAAGTTCACCGTCTGGTCGTTGTCCCAGGCGCAGAGGTCGCCGATCTCCTCGCCGTTGGAGTCGACGTAGCCGCTGGAGGGCTCGGGGTCGGTGACGGCCTCGGCGTACTCGTGGCCTCCGACGATGCTGAAGCCGTCGAGCTGGTTCTGCACCGAGCTGGCGCCGCAGCTGGAACCGGCGTCGAGCACGTACGGCATGTTGGTGTAGCCCACCGTGCCGCTCCAGTCGTGCCAGGCGCAGAAGCCCGCGTTCGGGAAGTTGTCCGGCTGGGTGCCGCTCGGGCTCAGCACGAACACGTCGATGTTCGGGCCGGAGACGCCGAAGTGCGAGGCGGCGTTGTCGGCCTCGGCCGCGAGGTCGGACTGGCTGGCGGAGGCCGGCGCGGGGGAGGAGTTGTCGGCCCAGGTGCCGGCGAGCACGGCTCCGTTGAAGCTCGGCGAGCTGCCGTTGCCGTCGGTGTACTGGCTGGTGACGGTGGACCAGGTGTCACCGGAGGCACCGAGCCCGTTGAACAGGTTCTGCATGTAGCTCTCGACGCCGTTCGAGTCGCTGCTCCACTGGCTGCCCCAGAAGTCCAGGTAGATCTGCGGGGTCAGCTGGAGCGGGCCGCCGCCGTAGTTCAGGCCGCTGGTCGAGGTGGTGGGCGGGTAGACCGTGGCGTCGGTGCTGTTGTGGCGCAGGCTGGTGGCGTGCCCGCCGGCCTGGGTCTCGTGCGACTTGCTGGAGTTCATCGGCATGATGCCGGTCGGCTTGGCCAGCGAGACGTGGTAGGTCTTGCCGTCGAGCTGCACCGTGGCCGTGCCGGGGGCCTGGGCGTGCTGTGTGGTGGTCGTGGTGGGGGCGGCGGCCTGGGCGTACGCCGGTAGGGCGCCGGCCAGGGCCGTGCCGAGTGCGGCGGCGGAGACGAGGGCGGTGACCCGCGCCCGCCGGGATATGGCGTTCACTGCTGGTGGTTCCCTCCGAGTGGGCGGCCGGCGCGGATCGCAGGATCTGCTGCGTCGAGTGGGTTCGCGCCGGTCGGCGGTGGATCCGGCTGGGCTGCCGGACGTGCCGAATAGTGCGTGAACACGAGGCCGCCGACAACGAACAGGGACGCCGCTCGGAGAAATTTGTGAAGGAATCCTTAAAAGGGCACGGTGCAGCCCTGCCATACGGGGGAGCAGTGAACTTTCACAGATTCACAGTTGGGTGACGCGGCCGGTCACGCGGCATACGGCGAGGGCCGGACCGGGAAGCTCCCGGTCCGGCCCTCGCCGTGCGTCAGTTCTGCGCCAGTCGCGCGGCCCGCTCAGGGCTGCAGCAGCACCTTGATGGCGCGCCGCTCGTCCATGGCGCGGTATCCCTCGGCGACCTGGTCGAGCGGCAGCGTCAGGTCGAAGACCTTGCCGGGGGAGATCGTGCCGTGCCAGACGCGGTCGATCAGCTCGGGCAGGAAGGCGCGGACGGGAGCGGGGCCGCCGCGCAGCCCGAGGTGCGAGTAGAAAAGCTCGGTGATCGGCAGGTTCACGCCGTGCGGAACGCCGACGAAGCTGACGTTGCCGCCGGGACGCGCCGAGCGCACGGCCTGGTGCATGGACTCGTCGGTGCCCACGCACTCGAGCACGGCGTCGGCGCCGAGCCCGTCTGTCAGTTCTTTGACGCGCTCCACGCCTTCGTCGCCGCGCTCGGTGACGATGTCGGCGGCGCCGAATTCGATGGCCAGCTTCTGCCGCGGCGTGTGCCGGCTCATCGCGATCACCTGCGCCGCGCCGAGTTCGCGGGCCGCGAGGACGGCGCAGAGCCCGACCGCGCCGTCGCCGACGACGGCCACCGTCATCCCGGGCTTGACGTCCGCCGCGACGGCCGCGTACCAACCGGTGCCCATCACGTCCGAGAGCGTGAGCAGGTCGGGGATCATCGCCGCGTCCGGCTCGTCGGGGGTGGCGACGAGCGTGCCGTCGGCCAGCGGCACGCGCACGTACTCGGACTGGCAGCCGGTCATGACCTGCCTGTTCGGGCACGAGGTCTGGTAGCCGGCGTGGCAGATCGGGCAGGTGTTGTCCGAGGCGAAGAAGGAACCGATGACGAACTGGCCCGGCCGCAGGTTCGCCACCTCGGAGCCGACCGCCTCGACGTGGCCGACGTACTCATGCCCGATCGGCGCCGGCTCGGTGATCGGGTTGGCCCCGCGATAGGGCCAAAGATCCGTGCCGCACACGCAGGTGGCCGCGATGCGCACGACGGCGTCGGTCGGCTCGACGATCTTCGGGTCCGGCCGGTCTCCGAAACGGATGTCGCGAGGGGCGTGGATCAGCGTTCCGCGCATGGCGCTCGACTTTCTGTGTGCGAGGTGCAGGATCGAGTCAGCGGCTCGCTTCCATCCTGAATCGCGGGCGCCGAGTCGTCGCGCGTACCGGCCATCCGGGTGAGGGAGTGCCGCTCTCGAGTCGGCGCATCGCGCGCAGCACGGACGAGGGCGAGACCTGGTAGCCCTGGGCGCGCAATGCGCTGTGCACCTTGCGATGGCCGTCGTCCGGGTGTTCTTCCAGGTGGAGTTGTACGGCGTTGGTGAGCCGGTCGACGACGGGCGCGGGCCACGGACCCTTCGGCGCCTGCGAGCTGGAATCGTCCCTCGCCTTGTCCAGGTACCGATAGTACGTGCGCCGCGGAATGCCGACCAGCGTGCAGAAACTCACCACGGATATCTTCGCCTCGCGGCGTACCGCGTCGAGGTCGGCGAGCCGGCCCAGCTGGTTGTCCACGGCGTGCCGCCAGACCGCGAGCAGCGTTTTGGCCTCGCGCAGCGATTTTCGCAGGGTGCGTACTTCTGCCTCGAGTTCGGCGACCCGGCTCTGCGACGCGTGGAGCGCTCCCAGGGAGCGCGCGCCGCCTTCGATGAACTGCTTCTTCCACTTGGCCACGGAGGCCTCGCTGACCTTGTGCTCGCGGGCGATCTGGGCCGCCGAGGCACCGGTGGTGAGCGCCGCCATCGCGACTAGCAGTCGTTGGTCGGCCCGTGCGTCGAGTTGCGGCATAGAGAAGTTCCTGCGATGCGAAGGTCAGGGAAGGTAGATGGGTGGGCATCATCGTAGGCCGCGGCCCGGCGAAGTGGTTGAGCTTTCACTCAAAGGAGCCAAAGTCTCCGCGAACACGTTTAGCCGACGCCCGAGGGATTCCGTGCGTTTTGCCCCGTCCCCTTGCCGGATTGTTGAACAATCTCTACGGTGAGGGTATGAGTACTCCGGCTGAGGCGAGGGCGGCGTTCCGGGGCGGAGCGGTGGTGCCGACGAGCGGGCTGGCGCTCGGGCACACGCAGGCCAACCTGATCTCGCTGCCCCGCGATTACGCGTACGACATGCTGCTGTTCGCGCAGCGGAATCCGAAGCCGTGTCCGGTGTTGGAAGTCACCGAGCCGGGATCGTGGGAGTCCGCGCTCGCGGCGGGCGCCGATCTGCGCACGGACCTACCCGCGTATCGGGTGTGGGAACACGGAAAGCTGGTCGACAGCCCAGGCGAGGTCACCCACGAGTGGCGCGACGACCTGGTGACCTTCCTCATCGGGTGCAGCTTCAGTTTCGAGACCCTGCTGCTGGATGCGCGCGTGCCGCTGCGGCATGTCGAGCAGGGTGTCAACGTCCCGATGTACCTCACCAACCGCGAGTGCGGTCGGGCCGGACGGATGCACGGCCCGCTCGTCGTCTCGATGCGCCCGGTGCCCGCCGACGCGGTGGCCCGCGCGTCCGCGATCACGGCCCTGATGCCCGCGGTGCACGGAGCTCCGGTGCACGTCGGCGCACCTGAAGCGCTCGGTATCACAGACCTCGACAAGCCGGATTTCGGCGACGCGGTGCGGTTCGAGGACGGCGACGTGCCGGTCTTCTGGGCGTGCGGCGTCACATCACAGGCCGCTGTGATGCGCGCCGCGCCGCCGTTCGCGATCACGCACGAGCCCGGACACATGTTCATCACCGACGCGCGCGACATCGACTATCGAGTCGCCTGAGGGAGACAGCATGACCACCATCGATCTCAACTGCGACCTCGGCGAGGGCTTCGGCGCGTGGACCATGGGCGACGACGAGGCGCTGCTGGCCATCGTGACCAGCGCGAATATCGCGTGCGGCTTCCACGCCGGCGACCCGAGCATCATGCGGAGGCTGTGCGACGTCGCGGTCGAGAACGGCGCCGCGATCGGGGCGCACGTCGGGTACCGCGATCTGGTCGGTTTCGGGCGGCGGCGCATCGAGGTCTCGGAAAGCGACCTGACCAACGACATCGTCTATCAGATCGGCGCGCTCGACGGTTTCGCGCGGATGGCGGGAGCGACCGTCAGCTACGTGAAGCCGCACGGCGCGCTCTACAACACCATCGCCGTAGAGCCCGTATACGCCCGTGCGTTGGCCGAGGCCGTGCTGCGCTACAACCCGGATCTGCACGTCGTGGGGCTGGCCGGATCATCCGGATTGCGTGATGTCGGCGACGCCGGGGTCGCGACCGTCGCCGAGGCATTCGCCGATCGCGCCTACACGGCCGACGGCCACCTCGTCTCGCGCGGCACGACCGGCTCCGTCCTGCACGACGTCGACGCCATCGCCGCACGCTGCGCCGAGATGGCCCGCAGCGGCGAGATCGAGTCGATCGACGGCACGAAGGTACACATCAGTGCGCAGACGATCTGCGTGCACGGCGACACGCCCGGCGCGGTCGCCATCGCGCGTCGGGTACGCGGCACGCTGGTCGCCGAGGGCATCACGCTCAAGCCGTTCGTCGGTGCCGGAGGAGCCGCGTGATCCAGATCAGGGCTGCCGGATCGAGTGCGCTGCTGGTCTGCCTCGACGAAGCCGAGCAGGTCACAGGCCTCTACCTCGAGCTGCGGGCCGATCCGCCGGAAGGGCTGATCGACGCGATTCCGGCGGCGGAGACGGTCATGGTCGTCTTCGATCCGGCGCGCACGGAGTCCGCGGCTCTGCGCAGGCGGCTCGAGGACGCGGCCGCGCGCGCCGACAAGTACGAGGCGGCAGCGGATCAGGGGCTAGATCAGGGGCCAGATCAGGGACCTGTCGTCACCATTCCGGTCGTCTACGACGGACCCGACCTGGCCGATATCGCGAGCCGTACGGCGCTGAGCGTCGAAGAGGTCGTACGTCGGCACGCGGCGGGGGAGTACGTCGTCGCGTTCTGCGGGTTCGCACCCGGATTCGGCTACCTGACCGGCCTGGATCCCGCGTTACGGCTGCCGCGCCGCTCCGTCCCGCGCACGCGCATCCCCGCCGGGTCGGTGGCCGTCGCCGACCGGTTCGCCAGCGTCTACCCGAGCAGTTCGCCCGGCGGCTGGCACCTGCTCGGCCGCACGACGACGGTCATGTGGGATGTCGAGCGGCAACCTCCGGCGCTGCTCACGCCAGGTACGCGCGTCCGCTTCGAGCAGGCGGCGGAGCGATAGCGTGAACGGTATACATGTACTGAGTCCCGGACCGCTGACGACGGTTCAGGACCTCGGCCGTCCCGGGCTCGCGTCGGTCGGGGTCGGCCCGTCCGGCGCGGCCGATCGCGGCAGCCTGCGGCTGGCCAACCGGCTCGTCGGCAATCCCGAGGACGCCGCCGCGCTGGAGTTGACCTACGGCGGCCTGCGCATCCGCTTCGATGCCGCCGCGACCATCGCGCTGACCGGAGCGCCGTGCCCCGGTGTGGCGATGAACGGCCCCGTCCACGTGGCCGCCGGTCAGGAGCTCGCGGTCGGGATCCCGAGCGAGGGCCTGCGCACGTACCTGGCCGTACGCGGCGGAATCGACGTGCCCGAAGTGCTCGGCTCACGTTCCACCGACGTGCTGGCCGGAATCGGCCCGGCGGTGCTGGAGACCGGGATGCGGCTGCCGATCGGCAGCCCCGGCAAGGACTTCCCGAACGTCGATCTCGCGCCGCCGACGGGTCTCGGCCCGGCCGTCCTGCGCGTGCTGCCGGGCCCGCGCGACGACTGGTTCGTGCCCGACGCGCTCGCCTCTCTCACCGAATCGGCCTACGTCGTGACGAAGGACAGCAATCGTGTCGGCGTGCGCCTCGACGGCCCGGAGCTCAAGCGGCGGGTGTCCGGGGAACTGCCCTCGGAGGGCGCGGTGTGCGGCGCGCTCCAGGTGCCGCCGGACGGTCGGCCGATCCTGTTCCTCGCCGACCATCCCGTGACCGGCGGGTATCCGGTCATCGCGGTCGTCGCGGACGCGGATCTGGATCGAGCCGGCCAACTGCGCGCCGGAGACGGAGTGAGATTTTGTATGTGAACAGTGGCAGCACCGCGGAGCGGATGGCCGTGATCCTGCGCGACCGGATAACCGCCGGCGAGCTGACGCCCGGCACGCGGCTGATCGAGGAGGCGATGGCCGAGGATCTCGGCGTGTCCCGCAACACGCTGCGCGAGGCCTTCCGGCTCCTGACGTACGAGCGGCTGCTGGTCTACGAGCTCAATCGCGGCGTCTTCGTGCGGACCCTGTCGGAGCGGGACGTCGTCGAGCTCTACCGCGTGCGACGAATGATCGAGATGGCCGCGCTGCGCGAGAGCGGCAAGCCGGAATCCGGCAAGTTCGGCAAGGTCGCCGACTCGGTGCGCGAGGCGGAGAAGGCCGCCGAGGAAGGTCGCTGGCACGACGTCGGCACGGCGAACATGCGGTTCCACCGCGAGCTCGTCGGGCTCGCGGGCGGTGAGCGGGTCGAGGAGTTCATGGCACAGATCCTGGCCGAACTGCGCCTCGTCTTCCACGTGATGAAGGACCCGCGGAGATTCCACGAGCCCTACATCGGCCGCAACCGCGCGGTGCTCGCCGCGCTGCTGAGCGGCGATATCGCGGGTGCGGAGAAGCTGTTGCGGGAATACCTCGACGACTCGGAACGCCAGCTGCTCGCGGCCTATCACGGCTGAGCGGGCGCGGGCCGCCAGAGCGAGGGCTCGGCGAACGGCAGCGTGAGCGGCCGCCCGACCTGAACCGCAGGTTCCCGCTCCCGCGAAACGGGCTCCACCACTCCGGCGCTCTGCGCCTGCCACAGCTCGGCGTACTTCCCGCCGACCGCCGCCAGTCGCGCATGCGTTCCGCGCTGCACGATCCGGCCCTGATCCACCACCAGGATCTCGTCCGCGTCGTGCGCCAGATGCAGATCGTGGCTGATCAGGATCGTGGTACGGCCGGCCATCAGGCGACGCAGCGGCGCGATCACCTTGCGCGCGGCGACCGCGTCGAGCCCGGTGGTCGGCTCGTCGAGCACGAGGACGGGTGTGTTGCGCAGCAGCGCCCGGGCGATCGCGAGCCGCTGCCGCTGGCCGCCGGACAGATTGCCGCCGCCCTGGCCGACGATCGTGTCGTAACCCTGCGGCAGCGCCTCGATGAACCCGGCCGCGTCCGCTATCCGCGCCGCCTCGGCGATCCGCTCGTCGGTCGCCGTCGGATCGCCGTACGCGATGTTGTCCCGGATCGTGCCGTCGAACAGCATCGTCTCCTGCAGCATCAGCGTCACACTGCTGCGCAGCCGTCGCAGCGTCAGGTTCCTGATGTCGGTGCCGTCCAGCCGGATCGAGCCGTCCTCGGGATCGTGGAAGCGCAGCAGCAGCTGGGTCAGCGTGGACTTTCCCGCGCCGCTCGACCCGGTGACGAGCACCAGCCTGCCCGGCGCGGCGACCAGGCTCACATCGCGCACGGCCGGCTTCGGCTGGTCCGGGTAGCGGAAGGTCACCGAGTCGAACTCCACCCAGCCGCCCTGCGCGTGGTGCATCCCGGTCTGCGCGAGGTCCGCGACCGCCGGCACTTCACCGACCTCTCGGCCAGGTCTCCGGCCTGAACGACCCGGCGGGCAACAGCAACAGCGTGCTGCGATGGATCGGTTCGCGCGGCACGGTCATCACCAACCCGGACGGCAGCTACGGCCTGTTCGTGTCCGGCGCCTACGCCGCGGACGGCGACAGCGACGCGTTCAACCAGATCTTCTACTCGTCCTCCAAGGACGGCGTCCACTGGAGCGCGCCGCAGAAGCTGATCGGCACCGACTACACCTTCTCGGCGCTGCGGCAGCAGTCCGTGAACGGCGGCGCCCTCGGCATCACCGGCTACTACTCGGGCCGCGTCTACGACCCGACGGTGGTGCGGAACGCGAACGGCACGCTGACCATGGTCTTCGCGGGCTACTCGACGCCGAAGCCGCTGCCCGGCACCGGCGACGTCCTCGGCACGAACTCGAGCGCGCTCTACACGGTCCCTGCGGCGCAGGCCGCCGAGTACCGCACGATCCTGACCGTCACGCTCAAGCCGGAGTGGACCTGCGCGCAGTAGTCCGCTGGATGGCCTGCCGGGCGCCTGACAGAGAACGAAGGCGGAGCCGTCGCGTCGTGTGACGTGACGGCCCCGCCGTTCCAATGGGCTTACGTCGTTCACCTGCGGTTTTCGCGGTGTTGGCCCGAACGTCACGCATCCGCGATTCGGCGCGATTCGGCGCGATTCAGTTCGACTTTCAGCCCTGCGTGGTCTCCGCGAGTTCGAACCCTGAGCAGAAGTCCGGCACCCGGTCGTGCGGCACGGCGCGCGAGTAGAGGAAGCCCTGCGCCCGCTCGGCGCCGAGCTCGCGCAGGATCGCCGCCTGCACCGGGGTCTCCACGCCCTCCGCCGTCACCGTCATCCCGCAGGCGTGCGCCAGGTTGATCAGGCTGGTGACGATCGCCTCGGCCGAGTCGTGCCGGGTCGCCGCGGGCTGCGTCAGGGCCTTGACGAAAGAGTAGTCGATCTTCAGCGTGCTGGCCGGGAGCCGGTGCAGGTAGGCGAGGTTCGAGTAGCCGGTGCCGAAGTCGTCGATCGCGATCCGCACGCCGAGCTCCGACAGGGCCCTGAGCGTCTCCAGCGCCGGACGGCCGCTCTCGCCGGGGCTCATCACCGCGGTCTCGGTGATCTCCAGCTGCAGCAGCTCCGCGGGCAGGCCGGAGGATTCCAGGGCCTCGGTCACGTCCGCGCACAGGTCAGGCTCGTGCACCTGGCGCACCGCCACGTTGACCGCCACGGTGAGCCTGCGCCCGTTCGCCGCGGCCGGCCAGGAGGCGGCGTCCTGCACCGCGCGGCGCAGCACCCAGCGGCCGAGCGCCACGATCATCCCGGTGTCCTCGGCCAGCGGCACGAACTCGCCCGGGCCGAGCAGCCCGCGCACCGGATGGTTCCAGCGGACCAGGGCCTCCATCGCGTACGTCGTGCCGTCGTGCAGATCCACGATCGGCTGGTACTCCAGGAACAGCTCGTCGTGCTCGAGCGCCGCGGGCAGCGCCTGGGACAGCGCGTACCGCGCCACCTCGCGCTCGTTGCGCTCCTCGTCGAACAGCGCCCAGCGCGCCTTGCCGTCGGACTTCGCCCAGTACAGCGTCATGTCCGCGGCGCGCAGCAGCTCCACCGGCTTGGCCCCGGCCGCGGGACGCTCCACCAGGCCGAGGCTCGCGGTTATCGACAGCCGCCGGCCGTCCAGGATGATCGGCTCCTGCAGGGCCTCGAGCGCGGCATCGGCCACGTCCGTGACGCAGGCCGAACTCGTGGTGCGCTCGACCAGGATGACGAACTCGTCGCCGCCCATCCGCGCCACCAGGTGCCGCTCCGGATCAGTGGCCTGACTCAGTCGGCGGGCCACCTCGGCGAGCAGCCGGTCGCCCGCCTCGTGCCCGAGGGTGTCGTTGACGCCCTTGAAGCCGTCCAGGTCCAGGAAGGCCAGGCCGATCCGCTCGTCCGGCTTGGCCTCGTCCAGCAGCTCGGAGAGCCGGTCGAGCAGCATGGTCCGGTTCGGCAGGCCGGTGAGCGAGTCGTGCGTGGCCTGATGCAGCAGCTTCTGGTTCATCCGGCGCTGCTCGGTGATGTCCTCGAACATCATGATCAGCAGCTCGACCGAGCCGTCCGCCGCGCGCACCGTGCTGGCCTGCATCCGGGTCCAGGTGACCGTGCCGTCCGCCGCGGTGAACCGCTTCTCCGCGCTGTAGTGGCCGCGCCGGCCGGCCAGCAGGTCGCGCACCGCGTTGCAGAACTCCGGCCTGTCGTCCGCGTCGCGGAACTCGTCCACGGTCCGGCCGCGCACGGCCGGGGCGTCCTGGCCGAGGATCCGGGCGAGCCGCTCGTTGACCTCGAGGAGCCGGCCGGTGCCGTCCACCACGCCGATGCCCAGCGCGGCGTTGCGGAACACGGCACGGAACCGGCCCTCGCCGGTGCGGTGCGCGCTGAGCACCGCCTGCCGGATCAGCTCCTGTTCGGCCCGGGTGCGCTCGCGCAGCGCGTTCGCGTAGCCCGAGGCCAGCCCCGCGAACAGCGCGGTGCGCGACTCGCGGCTCAGCTCGTCGGGCAGGTTCTGTTCGAGCACGGCCACCGTCATCGCTATCGACTCGGGCTGCGTGTAGTTCCCGTCCACCAGCGCCCGCCCGGCCGCGGCGCCGAGGTCGCGCATCGGCTCGGTCTTGTCGGGTGCGGCCAGGATCCGCCCGGCCAGCTCCTGCAGCAGACCCCGGGACCGCGCGGCGCTGCCCGGCACTCCGCCGATCTCTGCGAGGGCCTTGAACCAGGCCGTGGCGATCCGCTGCGGAGAAGTGGTGTTGGTCACGTCGCGGCGCCCCGGAGGAAGAAAGAGACTTCGCCGTGCCGGCGGCCCGCTCCGGCTACGCCCGCGACGCCGCGCACGCCGCCTCTCGCGCCGCTTGAACGGCGCCCTCGCCCGTGGGCGAGGGGATGGGATTGCGCGCGCTCCAGCGCCCCCCGCAGGGCCCGGGAGGAGCGCGCGAGGCCCGCGGCCGGGGAGGCCGAGCCGAGGCGGTGGCGCATCCTTCCAACCCCTTCGCTAGGGCGGTTCCGGCAGGTCACCCGTGCCTTCGGGGAGAACGGAACCGCCGCGCCGTGGATGACGTGCCATTTTCACGTGCTGTCATCATATGACTACGGAGGTTGCGACCGTCCAGCCTTGAGACGGATGTTGTCTCGCTCCGGCTTACCATCGCCGGGGCGTCGCGCGCAATCGCCGCACGGGTGTCGGGTCGCCGCCGCGAGGCGTCGGGCGGCGGTTCCGGCTGGCCGTAGCTAGCCCTTTCGCGCACTTTCAACGACGTAACGCAAGCCCTCGGTCAAATCGGACGCGCTCGGAAATCTCTCCCGATCGATGAGGTACTGCGCAACGAGTCCCGTCATCAACACGCTGTAGAACGATCCGACCCGCTGCGCGAGTTCCCCGTCCTTCTCCGGATCGAGTCCGGCCAGCGCCTCGGCGAGCCCCTGGCGGCCCTCCTGCAGCGCCTGCGACATGAAGGCGCCGAGAGACGGATTGCGCATGCCCTCGAGACCCATCTCCATGTTCAGCCGCAGCAGCGCCTCCTGCTGCGGAAAGGTCGAGAGCACCTCGTCGAAGAAGGCCTGGAACCGCTCCAGCGAGCCGGCCGCCGACTCCTCGTGCCGATCGGCCTCGTCGTCGGCGAACCATTCCTCCATCGACGCCATGAAGGCCTGCTCGAGCAGCGACTCCTTCGAGCCGTAGTGGTAGCCGATCGCCGCCAGGCTCACGCCCGCCGAGTCCGCGATGTCCCGGGCGGTGGTCTTGGCGTAGCCCTTCTCGAGCAGGCAGCGCTTCGCGCCCTCCAGCAGGGCTTCCCGGTTTCCCATGTCAAACAGCCTAGCACGGTCTCAGACGGCCGTCTTGCACAACTGTACTAGACAAGCGTCCAAGACGCCTGTACCGTTTCGTTCATGACGATGACTCAGGTAATCGAGAGCCGGGACGGGGCTGCTCCGCGGGCCGGTCGCAGGGAATGGATCGCGCTCGGGGTGCTGCTGCTCCCGCTGCTGCTCGTCTCCATGGACACCTCGGTGCTGCTCTACGCGGTGCCGTTCATCACGAAGGCGCTGCACCCGAGCAGCACCCAGCAGCTGTGGATGTACGACGTCTACGGCTTCGTACTCGCCGGCCTGCTGATCACCATGGGCGCGGTGGGGGACCGGATCGGGCGTCGCAGGCTGCTGCTGTTCGGCGCGCTCTGCTTCAGCGCCGCGTCGATCGGCGCGGCGTACGCGGGCAGCGCGGGCGAACTGATCGCGGCGCGGGCGGTGCAGGGGATAGCGGGGGCGACTCTGATGCCCTCGACCCTCGCGCTGATCCGCAACATGTTCCACGACCCGGTGCAGCGCAAGAAGGCGACCGGCATCTGGACGGCTGGCACGATGTCCGGAGTCATGCTCGGTCCGGTCATCAGCGGCCTGCTGCTCGAGCACTTCTGGTGGGGCTCGGTCTTCCTGATCAACGTGCCCTTCATGGTCCTGCTGCTCGCGCTCGCCCCCTTCCTGCTGCCGGAGTACCGCTCGCCGCAGACCGGCCGCTTCGACCTGCCGGGTTCGGTGCTCTCCTTCGCCGCGGTCCTTCCGATCGTCTTCGGGATCTCCGAGATCGCGGAGAACGGCGTGGACCCGGTGCGCATCGGCGCGGTGGCCATCGGCCTGGTGATGGCCGTGCTGTTCCTGGTCAGGGAGCGCGCCGCGGCACACCCGATGGTGGATCTGAGCCTGTTCCGCAGCCGCGGCTACACCGGCTCCCTGGCCACCAGCCTGATCGCCATGTTCGCGACCCTCGGCAACGCGATCTTCCTGACCCAGTACCTGCAGTCGGTGCTCGGCATGAGCCCGTTCGGTGCCGCGCTCTGGTCGCTGCTGCCCTCGGTCGGCGTGGGTGCGGCGATCGGCATCGGCGGCGCGCTGGCCAAGTCCTTCGACCGGGCATACGTGATCGCGGGCGGCTTCCTGGTGATCCTGGGCGGGTACGCCGTGCAGGCCGGCCTGCTGCGCGCGGATTCGCATCTGTGGGTTCTGATGATCGGCGCGGGGCTGCTCGCCTGCGGCGCGGTCGCCGTGATGGCCCTCGGCAACGAGTGGTTGCTCGGCGCGATCCCGCCGGAGCGGGCCGGGGCCGCGGCCGCGATGAACGAGACCATGACCGAACTGGGCGGCGCCCTCGGCATGGCCGTCATGGGCAGCATCGGCACGGCCGTCTACCGCCACGGTCTCGGCGACTCGGTGCCGGGCCCGGCACGCTCCACCCTCGGCGGAGCGGTCACCACGGCGGCGCGCGAGCCGGCGTCGGCCGCCGCGCGACTGCTGGCCACGGCGCGTGAGGCCTTCACACACAGCCTCAACGTCGTCTCGATCGGCGGCGCGGCGATCATGGCCTCGGCCGCCCTGCTCACGATCCTCTTCCTGCGCGGGCTGAGCGCGGAGGGCGGCGCGGAGGCGCTCTCCGCCCTGCCGAACACCCCCGTGGAGGAGCCGGAGCGGGCTACGGAGGCGATCGCCCGCTGACGCCGGTAGTGTCACAAGCAGCACCGGTATCGACCGATTCGCCGGAAATCCTACCCACCTCTATATAGGGAAGACAGGGAGCCTCTCTACATGAGGATCCGCGAGGAGTTCCCCTACGGCGTCCTGCACGACGACGTGCGCATCCCGCTCGAGGACGGCACCCGCCTCTATGCGCGGATCTGGCGGCCCGTCACCGAGGAACCGGTGCCCGCTCTCCTGGAGTACCTGCCCTATCGGCTCACCGACTGGACCGCGCCGAGAGACGCACAACGACACCCGTGGTACGCCGGTCACGGCTACGCGTCCGTCCGGGTGGATGTCCGGGGCAACGGAAACTCCGACGGCGTGATGACGGACGAGTATTCGGAGCAGGAGATCGTGGACGGCGTCGCGGTCGTCGAATGGCTCGCCGAGCAGCCCTGGTGCAGCGGAAGGGTCGGGATGTTCGGCATCTCCTGGGGCGGCTTCAACGCGCTGCAGATCGCGGCGCGTGCGCCGGAGCCGCTCAAGGCGATCGTCACCGTGTGCTCGACCGACGACCGCTACGACAACGATGTGCACTACCTGGGCGGCGCGGTCCTCGGCATCGACATGCACGCCTGGGCCGCGACGATGCTCGCCTTCACCGCCCGGCCGCCGGATCCGCGCTACGCCGGCGCCGGTTGGCGCGAGCAGTGGACGACCCGGCTCGAATCGCTCGAGCCGTTCATCCACACCTGGCTCTCGCACCAGCAGCGCGACGAGTACTGGAAGCACGGCAGCGTCTGCGAGGACTACGGCTCGATCAAGGCCGCGGTCCTCGCCGTCGGCGGCTGGCACGACCCGTACCGCGACACCGTCTTCCGCCTCGTCGAGCGGCTCACCGAGCACGGCACCCCGGTGCGCGGACTGATCGGGCCCTGGTCGCACCAGTACCCGGACCGCGGGTTGCCGCCGGGCCCGGCGATCGGCTTCCTGCAGGAGACGCTGCGCTGGTGGGACCACTGGCTCTCGGATGAGGACACTGATGTCATCGCCGAGCCGCTGCTGCGCAGCTGGATCTGCGAGTCGGTGCGCCCGGCGACGACGTACCAGGAGCGGCCGGGGCGTTGGGTCGGTGACGATTCCTGGCCCTCGTCGCAGGTCACGATGACGGAGATCGCCCTCGCGCATCCCGTGGAGGTGGCCGACGCGCGGCTGCTGCCGGTGCGTTCGGCGCAGCACACCGGGGTGGACGCGGGCCGCTTCTTCCCGATCGGCAATCCCGGCGACCTGCCGCCGGACCAGCGCGCCGAGGACGGCCGCTCGATCTGCTTCGACACCGCGCCGCTCGCCGGCCGGCTGGAGATCCTCGGCCGGGCGAGCATCCGGGTGCGGCTGACGTGCCGGGCCGAACGGGCCAACGTCATCGCGCGGCTCTGCGACGTGGCCCCGGACGGTGCGTCCACCCTCGTCAGTCGCGGCGTGCTCAATCTGCAGGCGCGCGCGGGCCGGGACCGCAAGACGCCGTGGACTCCGGGGGAGAGCGCCGACGTCGAGTTCGAACTGAACAGCGCGGGGCACGCGTTTCCGGCCGGGCACCGGATCAGGGTGGCGCTGTCCTCCGCGTACTGGCCGTGGATCTGGCCGCATGCCGAGGGCGCCGGCTTCGAGGTGGACGCGGCGAACAGTTCCATCCGCCTCCCGGTCCGCGATCCGCAGCCGGACGCGGCCAGGCCCGAGCTCACCTTCGCCGAACCGGAGCACGCGGCGCCGCTCGAGGTGCGCGTCAACGAGCCGGCGGTCGGCAGACCTCTGCGAGCCGTGGCCAGGGATGTCGCGACCGGGGTGTGGGCGATGGATGTCGATCCGGGGTACGGCGGCTCGCGCACGTACCCAGACGGCCTCGAATGCACCGAGGCGGCCCGCGATCGCTACTGGATCCAGGAGCGGGATCCGCTCAGCGCGCGGGCCAGGTCGGACTGGTCGATCCGGCTGCGCCGCGACGAGCTCGGCTGGGACGCGCGCGTGGTCACGGCCTCGGAGACCAGGTGTACGGCCGACTCGTACATCGTCGAGAACAGCGCCAAGTGCTACAACGGCGAGGAGGTCGTCTTCGAGAAGACCTGGCGCGTGGAGATTCCGCGCTGAGGTTCCGGCCGAGATTCCGCGCTGAGCCCGAGCCGACCGGATGGACACCGTTGTCTGTATCGGCTCCGGGCTCACAGCGTGCGTAGTGATTCGTCGACGTTGACGACTGTGTGCGCTGCGAACGTGCGTTGCGGAATGTGCTTCGACTGCGCGGTGCTTCGACTGCGCGGTGCCTCGACTACGCGGTGCGCTGGACCGCCTCGGACAGTCGGCCCGCGGCCTCGAGGACGGCCTCGGCGTGCAGCTTTCCGGGGTAGCGGGTCAGCCGCTCGACCGGGCCGGAGATCGACACGGCCGCGATCACGCGGTTGTTCGGGCCGCGCACGGGGGCGGAGACCGAGGCGACGCCCATCTCCCGCTCGGCCACGGACTGCGCCCAGCCGCGGCGCCGCACGCCGGCGAGCGTCGTCGCGGTGAACCGCGCCCCCTGCAGGCCGCGGTGCAGCCGGTCCGGCTCCTCCCAGGCCAGCAGCACCTGCGCGCCGGAGCCGGCCGCCATCGGCAGAGCCACGCCGACCGGGACGGTGTCGCGCAGGCCGGTCAGCCGCTCGGCCGCCGCCACGCACACGCGCATCTCGCCCTGCCGCCGGTACAGCTGCGCCGACTCACCCGAGACGTCCCGCAGATTCGCCAGCACCGGCCCGGCCGCCGCCAGCAGCCGGTCCTCGCCGGCGGCCACGGCCAGTTCCGACAGCCGCGGCCCGAGCACGAACCTCCCCTGTATGTCCCGGGAGACCAGCCGGTGGTGTTCCAGGGCCACCGCGAGCCGGTGCGCCGTCGGGCGCGCTAATCCGGTCGCGGCGACCAGCCCGGCGAGCGTCGCCGGACCTGCTTCCAATGCGCTGAGGACGGAGGCGGCCTTGTCGAGCACGCCCACGCCACTGGATACGGTGTCCATGGGGCGATATTGCCATCTCATTGCCTGAGACACAAGTGCATCGTTTGGTGAGACGGTGCAAGGCTGGGCGGTACCGGACCGCGATGCACCGCGACTCAAGCGCCTTCTACCAGGGGCGGAAAAACACCACGACATGGAGCGAAGCCCGATGACAGCCGCACACGCAGCGCCAGTGCAGCCGCTGACGCTGGCAGAGAAGATCTGGGAGGCGCACGTCGTGCGCCGCGCCGAGGGCGAGCCGGATCTGCTCTACATCGACATGCAGTTCATCCACGAGGTCACCAGCGCCCAGGCCTTCGACGGCCTCCGGCTGGCCGGACGCGCGGTGCGTCGCCCGGATCTGACCATCGCCACCGAGGACCACAACACCCCCACCCTCGACATCGACAAGCCGATCGCCGATCCGGTCTCCCGCATCCAGATCGAGACGCTGCGCCGCAACTGCGCCGAGTTCGGCGTGCGGCTGCACTCGCTGGGCGACGCCAACCAGGGCGTGGTGCACGTGATCGGCCCGCAGTTGGGCCTGACCCAGCCGGGCATGACCATCGTCTGCGGCGACTCGCACACCTCCACCCACGGCGCGTTCGGCGCGATCGCCTTCGGCATCGGCACCAGCGAGGTCGAGCACGTGCTCGCCACCCAGACGCTGCCGCTCAAGCAGTTCAAGACGATGGCCATCAACGTCACCGGCTCGCTCAGGCCGGGTGTGACCGCGAAGGACGTCATCCTGGCCGTGATCGCGAAGATCGGCACCGGCGGCGGCCAGGGCTACATCCTGGAGTACCGCGGCGAGGCCATCCGCAACCTCTCCATGGAGGGCCGGATGACCGTGTGCAACATGTCGATCGAGGCCGGGGCGCGCGCGGGCCTGATCGCCCCGGACGACACCACGTACGCTTATCTCAAGGATCGAGCCCACGCGCCGCAGGGCGCGGACTGGGACGCGGCGGTGGCCTACTGGTCCACGCTGCACACCGACGAGGGCGCGAAGTTCGACGCCGAGGTCACCATCGACGCCGACGCGCTCACCCCGTTCGTCACCTGGGGCACCAATCCCGGACAGGGCGCCCCGCTGGGCGATTCCGTACCGGACCCGGCGAAGCTCGCCGACCCGAACGCGCGCCAGGACGTCGAGCGGGCCCTGGAGTACATGGGTCTCACGGCCGGCACACCGCTGCGCGAGATCGCCGTCGACACCGTGTTCCTGGGCTCCTGCACCAACGGACGGCTCGAGGACCTGCGCGCCGCCGCCTCGGTCCTCAAGGGCCGCAAGGTCGCCGAGGGTGTGCGGATGCTGGTCGTGCCGGGCTCCGCGCGGGTGCGTCTTGAGGCCGAGGCCGAGGGCCTGAACGAGGTCTTCGAGGCCGCCGGCGCCGAGTGGCGCTTCGCCGGCTGTTCGATGTGCCTGGGCATGAACCCGGACCAGCTGGCCCCGGGCGAGCGCTCCGCCTCCACGTCGAACCGGAATTTCGAGGGCAGGCAGGGCAAGGGCGGGCGCACCCACCTGGTGTCCCCGCTGGTCGCCGCCGCCACCGCGGTCACCGGCCACCTGTCCGCGCCCGCCGATCTGCCGGAACCGCAGGAGGTCTGAGAGCCATGGAGAAGTTCGTAACCCACACCGGAACGGCAGTCCCGCTGCGCCGTTCGAACGTGGACACCGACCAGATCATCCCGGCCGTGTACCTCAAGCGGGTCACCCGCAGCGGTTTCGAGGACGGGCTGTTCGCCGCGTGGCGCAACGACCCGGAGTTCATCCTGAACAAGCCGGAGCGGCAGGGCGCCTCGGTGCTGGTGGCCGGCCCCGACTTCGGCACCGGCTCCTCCCGGGAGCACGCGGTCTGGGCGCTGCAGAACTACGGCTTCAAGGCCGTCGTCTCGGCCCGTTACGCCGACATCTTCCGCGGCAACTCGCTCAAGGGCGGGCTGCTCACCGTGGTGCTGCCGCAGGAGACCGTGGAGCAGATCTGGGCCGCCACGGAGGCGGATCCGGCCACCAAGGTGACCGTGGACCTCGAGGCGCGCGAGGTGCGCGTCGGCGAACTCGTCGCCCCCTTCGAGATCGACGACTACACCCGCTGGCGCCTGATGGAGGGCCTGGATGACATCGGCTTGACGCTGCGCAACGTCGAGTCGATCGACGAGTTCGAGACCACCCGCCCGTCGTTCAAGCCCGCCACGCTGTAACACGCACGACCGAAACGCACGACCGAAACGCAAGACCGACACGCACGACCGCCGAAGCGGCCGAACCCGTCGCGGGACGGCCGATTCGGCGACACGCCGCCGGTGCCGCAGAATGGACGTATGTCTCAGGCACCGGCGGCGAACGGGGATTCCGAGCCGCCCGACGCCGCGGAACTGCGCGCGCTGTCCGGCTACGCGCTGCTCGCGCAACGGCTCAAAGAGGCGCACGATGCCTTGCGGGACTTGGATTTGCGGCCCGCGGAGCGCGCCGAACTCAACCGCCGTCTGCTCGTCATCACCGCCGCCTCCAGACACGACCGAACCGACGCGATGCGCCGTCTCGAGGCCTTCCTTGACGCTCTCGTATTGCGACACAAGGGTGATTAAGGACTTTGGTGTTTGATTAAGGCGATTGCGGGGCCTACGGTGCGGATAGGAAATCCTCCGCATGTGTGGTGCAAACCGGCGCCGCACCTACCCCCAAGGGGCGCATCGTGAACAAGGCACAGCTGATCGACGCAGTCGCCATGAAGCTGGACATCTCCCGCCGCTCGGCAGGTGACACCGTCGACGCCGTTCTGGATGGCATCACCGGCGCGATCATCTCCGGCGACAAGGTGTCGCTGACCGGCTTCGGCACCTTCGAGACCACCCGCCGCGCCGCCCGCACCGCGCGCAACCCGCGCACCGGCGATTCCGTGGCCGTCCCCGCCGCGACCGTGCCGAAGTTCCGGCCCGGCCAGGCCCTCAAGGACGAGGTGAACACCACCGGAGGCCGTCGCCGCGCGACCGCGAAGAAGACCGCCGCCAAGAAGACCGTCGCCAAGAAGACCGCGGCCAAGAAGACGGCCGCGAAGCGGACCGCCGCCCGCACCGCGACCAGGACCGCGACCCGCGTCGCCGCCTCGCGTCCGGCCACCAAGGCCGTCGCCAAGAAGACCACGGCGAAGAAGGCCACCGCCACCAAGGCCGTCGCCAAGAAGACCACGGCCAAGGCGGCCGCGAAGAAGACCGTCGTGAAGAAGGCCACGGCCCGTCCGGCCGCGAAGAAGGCCGTCGCCAAGGCCCCGGCCACCAAGGCCGTGGCGAAGAAGACGACCGCCAAGAAGTCGGCCGCGAAGAAGACCACCGCGCGCAAGCGCTAAGCCTTCTGTCGAATGTCCCCCCACTGCCAAGGCGCCGGCGGTGGGGGGACATTCGCATTCTGAATGCCGAGTGCTGCGAAAAAGTCGTCCGTATTCGAAGTCACCCGCGGCCCGTATATCGGAATGAATCAGTCCGGCAGCGGCAGGGTGGCGAGCGTCAGGGCCGTGATGCGCCCGTCCGTGTCCGCGCGCAGCGCGACCCGCTGGCCGATCCTGGCCAACCGCAGCCCGCCCGCGTCGAAGGCGGCCGCGTCGTACGGCAGCTCCGTGCCGTCGTCGAGCAGCACGGTGCCGCCCCGGGTCGCCGGGTCGAAGCTTCTGACGGTTCCCTGCATCAGCCCAAGTCCGATCTCGTGCGCGGTGTGAACCCCGACTCCCAACCTTAACGCCGCCTCCAGGTCGGCGAGGGTGTCGACGTCCTGCCGCAGCGAGCGGCCGACGGCGGACAGTGCGACGGCGCCGCTGCGCGCGTGCCGGGCGCGCGAATCCGGGCCGAAGCGCGGGTCCAGCGTGCCGTCCGCGGCCGCGAGCAGCAGCGTGGTGCCGCTGCCGGCCGCGTCGGGTACGAAGCTCCGTCCCTCGATCTCCGCGCCCTGCCGGAGAGCCGCGGCCAGCTCCTCGGTGCGCAGCGAGGGCAGATCCCCGGTGAGCGCGCCGACGCGCAGATCCGGCCGCTCGCTCCAGGACCGCCCGGCCCCGAAGAGGATCGCCGCGTTCAGCCGGTCCACGCCGTTCGCGGCGTCCGGTTCCGCCGCGATCCGCGCGCCGAGCCGCCCGAGCCCTTCGGCCGCCATCTCATCCGCCGTCACCACCAGCACCTGCCCGACCTGCGGCGCGGCCAGCGCGGCGGTCACGCAGTCGTGCACGAAGGCCAGCGCCAGTTCCGCCCGGCGCGCGGTGGGCAGCGGCGCCAGCCGGGTCTTCGCCGCGGACAGTCGCTTGACCGGAATCACCAGGGACCACACCCGCACAGTTTTTCATGCCCGCGGCCCGCGCGGGATCAAGGTCACCGGGGGCCGCCTTGGCACAAGCCGGAGCGAGGCGCGAGGATAGGACTCGTCCGTCGTCCCCGCCCAGCCAGAGCCTCGGCTCCCGGAAGGACCCCAGGTGGCCCGCCGCAACCCGCCCGCCGGTTTAGCGTTTCTCCTCATCGCCGCGATCGCCCGGCCGCTGCTGACGCTGCTGACGAAGCGGGACTGGCGCGGCAGGGAGAACCTCCCGAAGACCGGCGGCGCCCTGATCGTCGCCAACCACTACTCCTTCTTCGACCCGATGGCCGTCGGGCATTTCGTGGTGGCCAACGGGCGCACCCCCCGGTTCACCGCGAAGTCCGGCGTCTTCAAGCACCCGCTGCTCGGCAAGTGGTTTGTGGCCGCGGGCCAGATCCCGGTGCACCGCGGCACCCGCGACGCGGTCAAGGCGATGCTCGCGGCGCAGGACGCGATCAAGCGCGGCGAGGTGGTGATCTTCTACCCGGAGGGCACCATGACGAAGGACCCTGACCTGTGGCCGATGGTCGGGCGCACCGGCGCTGCCCGGATCGCGCTGCGCACCGGCGTTCCGGTGATCCCGGTCGCGCAGTGGGGCGCGCAGGAAGTGCTCGCGCCGTACTCGACCAAGTTCAACGTCTTCCCGCGCAAGACCCTCAAGGTGGTCGCGGGCCCGCCGATCGACCTGTCCCCGTGGGCCGACCGCATCAAGGAGCGCGGCACCGAGCAGGAGGTCACCGACCTGATCATGGCCGAGATCACCAAGTTGCTCGAGGGGCTGCGCGGCGAGACGGCCCCGGAGGTGCGCTTCGTGCCGCCGCCCCAGGAACTGACGGAGTCCCCGGCGGAGGCCGAGGTGGCCGAGTGACGCGCGCCGCCGTCTTCGGCACGGGCAACTGGGGCACCGCCTTCGGCATGGTGCTCGCCGACGCGGGGACCGACGTGACCCTCGTCGGCCGACGTCCGGACCTCGCCGAGGCCATCAACACCCGGCACGAGAACCCGGACTATCTGCCCGGAATCCGGCTCCCCGAAGCCATGCGCGCGACCACGGATCCGGCCGAGGCCCTGCGGGACGCGGACTTCGCCGTGCTCGCCATCCCCTCGCAGTCGCTGCGCGCGAATCTCGCCGCGTGGGCGCCGCTGGCCGAGCGGCGCACCGTGTGGGTCTCGCTGATGAAGGGCGTCGAACTCGGCACCTGCATGCGGATGAGCGAGGTCATCGACGAGTGCACCGGCGCCGGTCGCGAGCGGATCGCCGTGATCTCCGGGCCCAACCTGGCGCAGGAGATCGCGCGCCGCATGCCCGCGGCGGCCGTCGTCGCCTCGGAGTCCCCGTCGGTCGCCGAGGAGCTGCAGAAGGCCTGCCACACGCAGTACTTCCGGCCGTACACCAACACCGACGTGGTCGGCTGCGAGCTCGGCGGCGCGATCAAGAACGTGATCGGCCTGGCCGCCGGAATGGCCGACGGCATGGGTCTCGGCGACAACGCGAAGGGCACGCTGATCACCCGCGGCCTGGCCGAGGCGACGCGTCTGGGCATGGCCGTCGGCGCCGATCCGTACACCTTCTCCGGGCTCGCGGGTCTCGGCGACCTCGTCGCCACCTGCGGATCCTCGCTGTCCCGCAACCACATGTTCGGCGTGCACCTCGGCCGCGGCCTGAGCATCGAACAGGCGACCGCGGAGGTGCGGCAGACCACCGAGGGAGTCAAGTCCTGTAGATCGGTGCTGGAGTTGGCGGAACGTCACGACGTGGACATGCCGATCGCCCGCGCCGTGGTCGGCGTGGTGCACGAGGGGCACGGCCCGAAAGAGATGCTCGCCGCGCTGATGGCCAGATCCGCGAAGTCGGAGGGCTTGTACTAGGGTCTGAGAGCTATGAGCGACGAGTCGGCAGCTCCCCAGTCCAAGATCCGCGTCGCCGTCGTGTTCGGCGGTCGGTCCAGTGAACACGCGATCTCCTGCGTCACCGCGGGGAGCGTGCTGAAGGTGCTCGATCCGGAGCGCTACGAGGTGGTGCCGGTCGGCATCTCCACCGACGGCAGGTGGGTGCTCGCCGAGGGCCTGGGCGAGCAGCTCGCCATCACCGACGGCAATCTGCCGCCGCGGATCGACGAGACCAGTGGCGCGCTCGTCACCATGGCCGCCGACCCGACCGCGCGCGAGCTGACCGTGCACGAGCCGGGCACGGTGCCGAAGGTGCTGGGCGACGTGGACGTGGTGCTGCCGCTGTTGCACGGCCCGTACGGCGAGGACGGAACGCTGCAGGGGCTGCTGGAACTCGCGGGCATCCCGTACGTCGGCTCGGGTGTGCTCGCCTCGGCGGTCGGCATGGACAAGGACGTGATGAAGCGTCTGCTCGCCGCCTCCGGCCTGCCGATCGGCCCGTACTTCGCGCTGCGGGCGAAGCAGTGGGACACCGAGGAAGGCCGCGCGCGGGTACGAGCCGCCGTCGCAGAGCTCCGCTATCCGGTGTTCGTGAAGCCGGCGCGGGCCGGTTCGTCCATGGGTATCTCCAAGGTGCACGACGAGTCGGAGCTCGCCGCCGCGATCGAATTCGCCCGCGAACACGACCCGAAGCTCGTCATCGAGGCGATGCTGCACGGCCGCGAGATCGAGGTCGGCGTCCTCGCCGGGCGCGCCGGGGGACGGGCCGAGGCCTCGCTGCCCGCGGAGCTGAAGGTGCTCGGCGGCCACGAGTTCTACGACTTCGAGGCCAAGTACCTCGACGGCACCACCGCCGTGGACCTGCCGGCGCTGCTCAGCGAGGAGCAGACCGCTGAGATCCAGCGGCTCGCGGTCGAGTCCTTCGAGGCGCTCGAGTGCGAGGGCCTGGCCCGCGCGGACTTCTTCCTGCTGGAGGACGGCCGCTTCGTGGTCAACGAGCTCAACACCATGCCGGGCTTCACCACCACCTCGATGTTCCCGCAGATGTGGGCCGCCTCCGGGGTCACCTACGCGGAGCTGGTTGACCGGCTGATCGCCGACGCGCTGTCCCGGCCGAGCGGGCTGCGCTGAGGGCCCTGACACGGGTGTAGGGGCAGGGGTGTAAGGGCACGAAAGCGCGCGGGTGCTCAGGCCGGGCTGACGTCGGCGCCCGACTTGCCCTCGTTGGTCGGCGTGCCCGCGATGATCGCGGCGGACAGGTCGGTGGGCGCGTCCATCCCCGGGTTGCCGTCCGCGAGGTCGTACGAGGAGGGCACGAAGACCTCGACGTAGACCTCGCGCTGGATGGCGTAGAACTCGTAGCCGTTCGAGACCTGCACCGGCAGCCAGGACACGCCGTTGGCGTAGACGGCCTGGGCGGACGGGTCGTAGGTCTTGTTCGCCGGGTTCAGCACGGCGGGCGTGGCCACGCCGCAGGTCAGCACGATCGGGCTCTTGCCCCAGGCCGCTGTCAGGTCGGAGGAGGGGGAGACCTGGTCCCTGCTCTGGCCGTCCACGGTGGCGGGCAGGTGGGCGTGCAGGTTCGCACAGACCTGCTGCACCCCGGCGGTGACCCGCGGCGGGCTCACCGCGACGGCGTGGTCCGCGGTCAGCAGCAGCCACGCGCACGCGCCGCCGACCGAGGCGGTCACGACCCCGGCGGCGGGAAGCAGCACGCGTAGTTTGTTCACCCGGTCATCCGAGGTTGACCACCGGGCAGGTCAGCGTGCGCGTGATGCCCTCGATGACCTGGATCCGGGCCACGATCAGCTTGCCCAGGTCGTCCATGGTCTCGGCCTCCGTACGCACGATCACATCATACGGGCCGGTGACGTCCTCCGCGGAGATGACCCCGGGCAGTTCGGTGATCTGACCGGCCACCGCGGCGGATCGGCCGACTTCGGTCTGGACGAGGATGTAGGCCTGAACCACTTCGGAGCCCTCCACTCGGACTACGTGCGTATAGTCAATGAGAACTAGACAATGGCGAAACGTTACCGGCCCGACCCGGGGCCGCCGCAAGGGGGTCCCGGATGGTTACACACGTGAGGGTGGTTGCGGTGGTCGAACCGCCGCGTGGCGGTCCCTCTAAAGTGGGACCCGTGACTGAGCCGAGCCCGGGGTCCACCAGTGATTACACCTTAGGCCAGATCGGTGAATTCGGCCTGATCAATCGGGTGGCCAGGACGGTCCGCCAGGGCCACGCCGTGCTGATCGGCCCCGGCGACGACGCCGCGCTCGTCAGCACCCCCGACGGCCGGGTAGTGGCCAGCACCGACCTGCTGGTCGAGGGCCGCCACTTCCGCCGCGACTGGTCCACCGGCTACCAGGTCGGACGCAAGGCCGCGGCGCAGAACCTCGCCGACATCGCCGCGATGGGCGGCGTCGGCAGCGCGCTGCTCGTCGGCCTCGCCGCCCCCGCCGACCTGCCGCTGAGCTGGGCGAAGGACCTCTCGGCCGGCCTCGCCGACGAGGCGGCGCTGGTGGGAGCGTCCGTGGCCGGCGGCGACACCGTCGGCTCGGAGATCCTGCTCATCGCCGTCACCGCCCTCGGTGACCTGCAGGGACGCGCCCCCGTCACGCGCGCGGGCGCCCATCCGGGGGACATCGTGGCCTACGCGGGCGAACTCGGCTGGAGCGCCTGCGGCCTGGAACTGCTGCTGCGCGATATGGACGGCCCCAAGCCGGCCCTCGCCCGGCACCGCAGCCCCGAACCTCCGTACGAACAAGGCCCAGCCGCGGCGCGCGCCGGAGCCACCGCGATGCTCGACATCAGCGACGGCCTGCTCGCCGACCTCGGCCACATCGCCGAGGAGAGCAGCGTGGCGATCGACCTCGACCCGGCGGCGTTCCCGATCGAAGATCAGCTCCGCGAAACCGCCCGGAAATGCGGCGTCGAGGTGCTGGACTGGGTGCTGACCGGCGGCGAGGACCACGCCCTGGCCGCCTGCTTCCCGCCGGACGTGGAGCTCCCGCCCGGCTGGCACGTCGTGGGCCGCGTCAGCGAGCGCGCCGAGGCCCCTGACACGCCCCTGGTGACCGTCAGCGGGCACCCGTGGGGCGCGACCCCCGGCTGGGACCACTTCGGCCGGAGTTGAGGGAGGCTGACAGATGGCTGAGGCCGCCAGGGCCAGGGTCCTGACCGTCGCCGGCTCCGATTCCGGCGGCGGCGCGGGCATCCAGGCCGACCTGAAGGCCATTCAGGCACTCGGCGGCCACGGCATGAGCGCGATCACCGTCGTCACGGCCCAGAACTCGCTCGGCGTCCAAGGCGCCTGGCCCCTCCCCGCCGCGGCCGTCGAGGCCCAGTTCCGCGCCTGCGTCGACGACATCGGCGTCGACGCGGTCAAGACCGGCATGCTCGGCGGCCCGGAACTCGTCCGCGCCGTCGCCGGTCTGATCAATACGCTGAACGAGCTAGTCCCCGTGGTAGTCGACCCGGTAGCCATCTCAAAGCACGGCGACACCCTGCTGGCCTCGGACGCCCGCGACGTACTGCTGGGCGAACTGCTGCCGCGTACCACGGTCCTGACACCGAACCTCGACGAGGCGACCTGGCTCGTCGGCGCCCCCGTCGCCGACCGCGAGGCCATGCGCACGGCCGCGCGCAAGCTGCTCGACCACGGCCCGCGCTGGATCCTGCTCAAGGGTGGCCACCTCGCCGACGACGAGGCCGCGGACCTGCTCACGGACGGCGTCGCCGAACACTGGCTCGTCGCCCGGCGGATCCCCAACCCGCACACCCACGGCACCGGCTGCACCTACGCCAGCGCCGTCGCCACCCTCCTCGCCCAGGGCCACGAAGTGCCCGCCGCCGTCGCCGCCGCCAAGACCTACGTCACCCGCGCCATCGCCGCCGGCTACCCCCTCGGAAAGGGCATCGGACCGGTGGGGCATCCGTCTACGGCTTAGAGAATCGCCGCTTCGCGACTGTCAAAATGAGGCGCCGCCCGATTCGCGTTGTGCCTACTCCGCGCTCGCGGCAGCGGCTCAGCCAAGCCGCCCTCGTCGCTGCGTTCCTCGGTCGGCTTGGGGCCTCGGCTATGCCTCGGCGATCGGCCCGCCGACGTCCTCGGGACAGCGCGAAGGGCGGCGCCGCCGGGGGAATCCGGGGCGCCGCCCTTCGCGAACGTGCGTGCTTGTCTTGCCGGGCCGGCGGTCCACTCACGTGGGCCGCGCGGGGCTCCCTAGCGGGTGACCTTGCCGGCCTTGAGGCACTTGGTGCACACGTTCTGCCGCTTCGGCGTGCCGTTCGGCAGGGTGGTGCGGATGTTCTGGATGTTCGGGTTGAAGCGGCGCTTCGTGCGGCGGTGCGAGTGCGACACGTTCATGCCGAAACCCGGACCCTTGCCGCAAACGTCACAAGTGGCAGCCACGGGACACTCCAAAAGACTGTGCTTACGGATGGACTCGCGCCCAGGCGTGTTCCGGGCAACCTGGTCAGGGTAACCCACGGATCCGCCGCAGTGCCAATCCGGGGTGCCAACGCCTAAGGTGGGCAGGACCCGATTCTCTCAGGACCGGGCGCCGGGACCACTATCCGCTCCCGAACGAACCTCGTCCCGATTGCGAGAAGGAAGGCCCGCCTCGTGCTCGAAGCCGTCGACGGGGCCGCGGTGCGCGCCTGGGCCAGGGCCAGCCTGGCCGCGCTCGGCCGGGCCCGCGAGGAGATCGACGCCCTCAACGTCTTTCCGGTCCCGGACGGCGACACCGGCACGAACCTCTACCTCACCTTCGACGCGGCCTGCGAACGGCTCGACGCGACGCCCCCGCCTCCGGCTGACACGGCGGCCACCGGTGCGGCCGCGGCCCTGGACGCGCTCGCGGTCGGGGCCCTCGAGGGTGCGCACGGGAACTCGGGCACGATCCTGGCGCAGCTGCTGCGGGGGCTGGCCGACGAGGTGGCCGAGACGGCCCGGGTCCACGGGCACATCGCCTCGGCGGCGCTCGCGGCGGCGCTGGCCAGGGCGGATGAAGCGGCGCGGACCGCGGTGGCGGTGCCGGTCGAGGGCACGATGCTCTCGGTGGTCAAGGCCGCCGCGACCGCCGCTACCGAGCTCGTGCAGCAGGCCGGGGCGCTGCAGCCGCCGTTCCCGGCCGTGGCCGAGGCGGCGCGACAGGCGGCGTTCGACGCGCTGACCAAGACCCAGCACCAACTCCAGGCACTCGAGGACGCGGGCGTGGTGGACGCCGGAGGGCGCGGGGTCTGCGTGTTCCTCGACGTGCTCGCCGCGCTGGTCGGCGGCTACGACCCGCGCCGCGTCGCGCCGCGGGACGCCGGTCTCGCGGTCACCACGATGCCGCGCCGCTCGCTGCTGCGGCCCGAGCGCGTCCCGACCTCGATCGCTCCGGTCAAGCTGCATCAGCCGCATCCGCTGATCGTGCACGAGCCCGTGCTCGCCGACGCGGCCGCCCAGACCCCGGGCCTCGAGCTCGTCTTCCTGATCGAGACCGACGCGGCCGACGCGCTGCGTGCCGAGCTTGAGCGGATCTGCGCGGCCGACGGCGGGGACTCGCTCGTCGTCGCGGGCGGCGCTGGGAAATATCGCATCCACGTCCACCTGCACCAGCCGGGTCCGGCGATCGAGGCGGCGCTGGACTACGGCCGTCCCCGCGACCTGCGCGTGACGGCGTTGACCGAATGCGTGGACGTGCGAAGGGAGCAGCGGGAACGGCCGCAACCGGTGCCCGTGCCCGAACTTCGTCCCGGTCGCGTGGTGCTCGCTGCCGCCGCCGGGCCGGGCCTTTCCGAGCTGTTCGGCGAGGCCGGAGCGGTGCCGCTGAGCGGGCCGGGCGGCCGTCCGCCGACGAGTGCGCAGCTGTCCAGGGCCGTGCTGGAGACCGGCGTGCGCGAGGTCGTGATCGTCACCGCCGACTCCGAGGGCCTCGCCCCCGCGTTCGCTGCCGCCGACCAGGCCGAACGGGACCTTCCCGGCGTGCGCATCGCGGTGATCCCGGGCAAGGCCGCCGTGCAGGCGGTCGCGGCGATAGCAGTGCACGAACCCGGCCGGCGCTTCGAGGCGGACGTGGTGGCGATGACGGCGGCGGCGGGCGCGACCAGGTACGGGGCGCTGCAGGTGGCCGCGGACGACGCGTGGACCATGGCCGGCGTCGCGCGCGCCGGGGACGTGCTCGGCTTCATCGAGGACGACGTCGCGCTCATCTCCGAGACCGTCCTCGAAGGCGCGCTGGCCGTGGTCGATCGCATGGTGTCGGCGGGTGGTGAGATGGTGACCCTGGTGACCGGGGCCGATCTCGGCCTGCCGACCGGAGCGCTGGTCGACGCCGTCACGGCCCGGGTCCTGGCCCGGCGGCCGGAGATGGACGTGGTCGCCTACGAGGGCGGTCAGTCCGGTTGGCCGCTGCTGATCGGCGTGGAGTGAGATGAGCGTTGAGCGGGACGCGATGGCGACCCGGCTGAGCGAGTTGCTGGGCGATCGCACGGCGAAGGTGCTGGCCAAGGGCCTCGGCCTGAACACGGCCGGTGACCTGCTGCGGCATTATCCGCGGCGCTACGACGAGCGCGGCGAGCTGACCGACCTGTCGAAGCTGCCGATCGACGAGGAGGTCACCGTCCTGGCGGAGGTCGAGAAGGTGACCAAGCGCCAGTTCCGCAGCCGCAGCGGTTCGCTCGTCGAGGTCGAGATCACCGACGGCACCGGCTCCTTGCTGCTCACGTTCTTCAACCGGCCGTGGTTGGATCGCGAGCTGCGTCCCGGCAAGGTCGCGCTGTTCGCGGGCAAGGTCAACGTCTTCCGCGGCCGCAGGCAGCTGGCGAACCCCGACTTCCAGCTGCTCGCCGAGGACGACGACACCGACGAGACCGTCGAGCGCTTCGCCGGCCGCCTGCTGCCGATCTACCCGGCGACGGCGGGATTGCAGTCCTGGAAGATCGAGCAGTGCGTCGAGATCGTGCTCCGGTCGCTGCCCGAGCTGGAGGACCCGTTGCCCGCCGAGATCCGCGGCCAGCGCCGCCTGCTGGACTACCGGACCGCGCTCGAGCAGGTGCATCGGCCGAAGGAGCGTAAGGAGGCGGAGGTCGCGAAGCGTCGCCTGAAGTGGGACGAGGCGCTGCCGCTGCAGGTCGTGCTCGCGCAGCGGCGGTCCGCGGCGATGCGGGATTCCGCACACGCGCGTACGGCCCAGCCCGGCGGCATCCTCGAACGCTTCGACGCCCGGCTGCCCTTCACGCTGACGGCGGGGCAGGAGGCGGTCTGCGCCGAAATCGAGGAAGACCTCGCGCGGACGCACCCGATGCACCGGCTGCTGCAGGGCGAGGTCGGCTCCGGTAAGACGGTCGTGGCGCTGCGGGCCATGCTCACGGCGGTGGACAGCGGCGCGCAATCCGTCCTGCTGGCCCCGACCGAGGTACTCGCGCAGCAGCATCACCGCTCGATCACCGAACTGCTCGGCCCCCTCGCGCGCCCCGGTCAGTTCGACGGCGACCCCGACGGCACGAAGGTCGCCCTGCTCACCGGATCGCAGGGTGCGAAGGAACGCAAGGCCAACCTGCTGGACGCGCAGTCCGGCGAGGCGGGCATCGTCATCGGGACCCATGCCGTGATCCAGGAGAAGGTCCAGTTCCACGATCTCGGCCTCGTGGTCGTCGACGAGCAGCACCGGTTCGGCGTCGAGCAGCGCGACGCCCTGCGCGCGAAGGCCAAGGGCGACGAATCGCCGCACCTGCTCGTCATGACGGCCACGCCGATCCCGCGCACGGTCGCGATGACCGTCTTCGGCGACCTCGACGTCTCCGAGCTCAAGGTTCTGCCGGCGGGCCGATCGCCGATCGCCACGCACGTGGTGCCCGCGAAGGAGAAGCCCGCCTTCCTGGCCCGCACCTGGGAACGGATCCGCGAGGAGGTCGCGGCCGGGCACCAGGCGTACATCGTCTGCCCGCGGATCGGCGGCGAGGACGGGGACGAGTCGGACGGGGACGGGACTCAGCCCTCGAAGCCGGCCGACGCCGAGGACCGTCGACCGCCGCTCGCCGTGGTGGACGTCGCCGCCGAACTCGCCGCCGGACCGCTGAGCGGCGTACGGCTCGGCGTGCTGCACGGCCGGCTGGCGCCGCAGGAGAAGGACGAGGTGATGGGCAAGTTCAACGGCGGCGAGGTGGACGTACTAGTAGCCACCACCGTCGTCGAGGTCGGCGTCAACGTCCCGAACGCGAGCGTCATGGCGATCCTCGATGCCGACCGCTTCGGCGTCTCCCAGTTGCATCAGCTGCGCGGACGTGTCGGCCGTGGCAGCGTCCCCGGCCTGTGCCTGCTGGTCACCGAGGCGGATGCCGAATCCCCGGCGGCCGACCGCCTCAGGGCCGTCGCGGGCACGACCGACGGATTCGAGCTGTCCCGCATCGACCTCGAGCAGCGCCGCGAGGGCGACATCCTCGGCGCCGCCCAATCCGGCCGCCGCTCCTCGCTGCGTCTGCTCTCCGTCCTGCGCGACGAGGACCTGATCGGCGAGTCACGCCAGGCCGCGACGGAACTGGTAGCGCGCGACCCCGACCTCGCCGAGCATCCCGCGCTCGCCAAGGCCGTAGCCGCGTTGACCGAGTCCGACCAGGCGGACTTCCTGGAACGGACCTGAGCCGGGCGTGCCGTAGTCGAGCGTGCCGGAGTCCGGCGCGACCGAGTCGGGCCTGCCCGCCGCCTAGTGCAGCGTCAGCTTGAACACCCGCGCGCCGTGCTCCCAGGCCCGGCGCATGTCGTCGGGGACGGGGTTGCCCGCCGCGTCGATGCCGACCTTGTTGAACTTGGCGAATTGGCGGTTGTCGCGGCACATCACGTCGAGGAACGCGACGACCTCGGTCTCGTCCTTCGCCGCGTACACGTCGGCGGTGCGCAGCTTGCCCTTGTACGTCACGTTCAGCGGTTCGCCGGTGCGCAGGTTCTTGCCCCAGGCGAAGGGCGTGCCGACCAGGATCGCGTCCTGGTGCTTGGTGTACGCGACGGGGACGTCGATGTGCTTTCCGGACTTGCGGCCGACGACGTGCAGCGTGATGAGGCGCTTGCCGATGCCGTTCGCGATGCCCGGTGTCTTGAGCAGCGTCCGGATCACTGCGTTCATCGGCTTCTGGATGGCCATTGTTTGCGCCAGCGGCGCATTTGCGGAAGAAGTCTCAGGGCTCATAACTCGACGCTAGACCCGGCCTCCGGAACCGGCAATGACAACGGACGTTTCCCGGCAAGTCCCCAGCCAGTCCACAGCGCGCTCACAGCCCGGGCGGCGCGCCCACCGCTCTGACCTCGAAGAACCGGTGCCGACGCGGACTGAAGTCGAGCAGCACCGCGTCGCCGACAGACAGGTCGTGCCAGACCCGCTCCGGGATCGCGAAAGTCCAGGTGAAGCTGGACGCGCCGTCGTCGAAGGCGCAGCAGTACGCCGGGTCGCGCTCGCGGCCGCCCGGCACCGACCAGCGCTTGACCACCTGGCAGGGCAGCACGCGGCGCTCCGGCATCGAATCGCGGACCTGGCGCGGCAGCCGCCGCGAGTCGCCGAAACGCGAGCCGAGGCCGACGACGCGCCACATGCCGCCGTAGTTCGACCACACGTGGTCCGCGGGCAGCGGCATCACCCCGCCGCGGACGGCGCCGGGCAGCGAACGCGGCGACTCCGGGCCCGCGGCCAACGCCGCCTCGGCCCGCTGCACCGTCCGCCTGCCGGACTCGGACAGCCGCCAGTCGGACAGCCGGCCGACCGTCACCGACAGCACGATGAAGCCGAACAGCGCCGTGGCGAGCGCGGCGCCGAACCCGGGGCTCGGCCGGAACAGCACCGCGACGACCGCGCCGACGGCCGCCGCCACGACCAGCGTGAGACCGCAGACCACTGCCATGGTGTCCCGGGTGCTGAGCCGACGGGCTATCAGGCCGTCCCGCTCGGCCTGCCTGACCAGCGAGGATTCGAAGCGCAGCCGCCAATCCCAGAACTCTGAGCCGTCCACCGTCGTCAGCACGGACAGCGGCGTGGGCACGTCGGGCAGCGCGCGCGACTCGAGACGATCGAGTACCGCCACGTTCCACGGCGCGAGCCCACCGGGATCATCGAACCCTGACGCGACGGCCACCGTCGCGAAGTCGCCGTCGTCGTGCTCGACCCGAAGCCGACCGGTTCCGGCGAGTTCGATCACCGCCTGCGCCGCCACGTCCGGCGCGTAGCGGATCCGGTTGCGCAGCAGCGAGGTGACCACGGGATCGGTGCCGCCCGTGAGTCCGGGAACGTTCAGGTCGGACATGAACCACCGCCGTTCGCCGCCGTTAAACTGGCCCGGTGACCAGGATCATCGCAGGCCAGGCCAGGGGAAGAACACTCAAGACGCCGCCCGGCGCGGGCACCCGCCCCACCTCCGACCGCGCCCGCGAGGGCCTCTTCTCCGCGCTCGACTCGCACTTACCTGGTGGCCTGCCCGGGATCCGCCTCATCGATGCGTACGCGGGCTCCGGAGCCGTCGGACTCGAGGCCCTTTCCCGGGGAGCGGTCGCCGCGCTGCTCATCGAGTCCGACCGGCGCGCCGCCGAGGTGATTCGGGGAAATCTGACCGCGCTGGGTCTTACCGGCGGTCGACTGGTGACCGACCGGGTGGAGAAGCTGGCCGCCGAGCAGTGCCCCGGCGAGGCCTACGACGTGCTCTTCCTCGACCCGCCGTACGCCCTCGACGCCAAGCCGCTCGCCGAGCTGATCACGGACTTCGCCGGGCACGGCTGGCTCACCGCCGACGCGCTCGTCTGCGTGGAGCGCGCCGCCCGCGATCCGGAGTGGATCTGGCCGGCGGACTTCGCGTCACTGCGGGCCCGGGCGTACGGCGAGGGCATGCTCTGGTACGGTCACCGCCGTGAGCAGTGACGCTATGAACGGACCCCGCGCGGTGCGGCGCCGGGTCGTGTGCCCTGGGTCCTTCGACCCGGTCACCAACGGACACCTCGACATCATCACCCGGATGGCCGGCCTGTTCGACGAGGTCGTCGTCGCGGTGGGCAAGAACGCCGGGAAGAACGGCCTGTTCTCCTACACGGAGCGGATGGCGATGATCCGCGAGGTGACCGCGCAGCTGCCGAACGTCACCGTGGAGGTCGTCGAGGGCCTGCTTGTGGACTTCTGCGCCGAACGCGACATCCGGGCCATCGTCAAGGGTCTGCGACCCGTCGGCGACTTCGACTACGAGCTGCAGATGTCCCAGATGAACCACCGGCTGGCCGGGATCGAGACGCTCTTCGTCCCCACCAATCCGCTCTACAGCTTCCTGTCCTCCTCGCTCATCAAGGAGGTCTGCTCGCTCGGCGGCGACGTGTCCGGGCTGCTCCCGGAGCCGGTGCTGGCCACGCTGACCGAGCGGCTGCGCAAGGACTGAGCTGGCGTTTCCGACGTACCGTCACGATCGCGCCACGGTACGCAATGCTTTGGTATATCGGGATAAAAGTCACTAGTCCCCCTGGGCCATACTTCCGCTCTGCCGTTCGGGGTACCGTGGACCGAGCGCCGCCATCGGGTGGGGCCCAGCCATGCCAGGGAGTGCAGACCGTTGGACGTCAACGCCAAGATCGATGAGCTCATCGAGATCGTGGAGAGCGCCCGCGCGATGCCGATGTCCACATCGTGCGTCATCAACCGAGCCCAGGTGCTCGAGCTGCTCGACCAGCTCAAGCACGGGCTGCCGGAGGAGATGGACCGCGCCCGCCGGGTGCTGTCCGACCGCGAATCCGTGCTCGAAGACGGCCGTCGCGAGGCCGAGCGGATGATGGAGCGCACCCGCGGCGAGCGCGACTCGATCATCAACAACACGGACATCTCCCGCGAGGCGCAGGACGCGGCCGGCCGGATGCTGAGCCAGGCCCGGCGCGAGGCCGACCAGGTCCGGGCCGACGCCGACGAGTACGTGGACCAGAAGCTGGCCAACTTCGAGGTCGTGCTCACCAAGACGCTGCAGGCCGTGGGCCGCGGCCGGGACAAGATGCGCGGCAGCAACAACCCGATGGAGGAGCTCGGCCGGCACGTCGACGAGCAGGACGCGGTCCAGGCCGAGCGCAAGCGCTCCCGCGACTTCTCCGGCACCGGCGAGATGCCGAAGGTGCGCGGCTACGAGGAGGAGCAGGGCTACGAGCCCGCCTACGCCGGCGAGAGCGGCTTCAACGGGGAGAACGGATTCAACGGCGAGCCGGGGTTCAACGGGGAGAACGGATTCAACGGCGACAACGGCTTCGAGACCACCGGCGAGTTCACCCGGGTCGCCTTCGAGGAGGCCGAGCGCCCCTACGAGCCGCATGTGCAGGGCGGTTACGGCGAGCAGCAGGGCTACGGCGAGGGCCAGGGCGTCGGCTACCAGGAGCCGTACTACCCGGCCGCGCAGAACGGCTACGAGCAGCAGGGCTACGACCAGGGCGCGGTGCAGGGCTACGGCACCGGCGAGTTCGCCGAGCAGCCGCAGTACCAGGAGGGCGGCTACGACCAGTCCGGCCACTGGAACCCGAACCAGCCGGCGCCCGGCGGCTACGGCCACCCCGGCCAGCAGCAGCAGCCGCCGCCGAACCCGGACTACCCGGCCGACGAGACCTCGTACTTCGACACCGGCCTGATCGACGTCCGGCAGTTCCAGCAGCAGAACTACGGCTGATCCGCGGCGGAGTGTGATTCGCGGAGCCTGATCGACAGAGCGTGATCGGCGGGGTGCCGACGGTAAAGCCGTCGGTGCCCCGTCGTCGTGCACCGTAGAATCGTGGATATGCCTCACGTAGCCAAGCCGAAGCGCCCCGACGCGCGCTCACCCTTCGTCTTCGAGGTGCGCGAGTTCGGCCGGCGTCCCGGTGCCATGCGCCAATTCGATCGCGACCTGCCCGCCGAGCCCCTGCTCGGCCACGAGGGCTCCACGCTGGAGGACCTGTACTCCGCTGAGGCCGCGGACCTGCTGCTCGACCTGCGCCTCGAGTCCGTGGTGGAGGGCGTGCTGGCCACCGGCCGGGTCTCCGGCTCGCTGGTCTCCGAGTGCGTGCGCTGCCTCGACCCGATCGAGGTCGAGGTGGACGCCGACTTCCAGGAGCTCTTCTACTACGACCTCGAGGACCTCTCCGCCGCGGAACTCGAGGAGGCCGTCTCGGTCGTCGAGGATCTGCTCGACGTCGAGCCGCTGGTGCGCGACGCCGTCATGCTCGACCTTCCGCTGCAGCCGCTGTGCGAGCCGGACTGCCCCGGCCTGTGCGCCGAGTGCGGTGCCGCGCTGGCCGAGGACCCGGACCACCACCACGAATCCGTCGACCCGCGCTGGGCGGCCCTCAGCGCTCTGACTGGCGACGGCGAGCCCGGCGGGCAGTGATTTCGTAACACCCGCCGACTTCCGGTAAAGTCGTCGGGTACGCCCGATAGACGTTTGCAGTAACTGACCAGGAGTTTGAGCCGTGGCTGTTCCGAAGCGCAAGAAGTCCCGCAGCCGTACCCGTTCGCGGCGCGCACAGTGGAAGGCCGCCCCGGTGGCCCTGGTCGCCTGTGACCGCTGCCAGGAGACCAAGCGTCCGCACACCGTCTGCCAGAACTGCGGCACCTACGACAAGCGCCAGGTGCTGGCCGTCTGAGCCGGCCTTTGGCCCCCGCCTGACGGAAGACGGTCGTGACCGATTCCCTCAAATCGCCCGCGCTCCTGGAGCAGCGGCTCGGTCTTCCGATCGAGCCGGTGCTCCTGGTGCAGGCGCTGACGCACCGATCCTTCGCTTACGAGAACGGCCACTGCCCGACCAACGAGCGGCTGGAGTTCCTCGGCGACTCGGTGCTGGGCGTCGTGGTCACCAGCGCGCTCTACCACACCCATCCGGACCTGCCGGAGGGCCAGCTCGCCAAGTTCCGCTCGCACGTGGTCAGCGCCAAGGCGCTCGCCGCGGTGGGCCGCGAGCTGGAGCTCGGCGACTTCCTGCGGCTCGGCAAGGGCGAGGAGGCCACCGGCGGCCGGGACAAGTCCTCGATCCTCGCGGACGCCATGGAGGCGGTGCTCGGCGCGGTCTACCTGGACCACGACCTGGACACCGTCGGCGATCTGATCCACCGGCTGTTCGACAAGCTGATCGAGGCCTCGGCCGGGCTCGGCGCCGGCCTGGATTGGAAGACCTCGCTGCAGGAGCTCACCGCGGAGCACTCGCTCGGCGTGCCCGCGTACCTGGTGGACGAGGAGGGCCCGGAGCACGACAAGTCCTTCACCGCGCGGGTGCGCGTGGGCGAGCTGGACTATCCGTCGGGCCAGGGCCGCTCCAAGAAGATCGCCGAGCAGATCGCGGCCGAGCACGCGTACCGGTCCATCCGCAAGGAGTACGGCTCCGCGAAGGCCGAGCCGGACGTGCCGCCGAAATCCAAGCAGGAGAAGAACGGCAAGGGCGGCAAAGACAGCAGGGACGGCAAGGACACCGCGAGTGCCTGAGCTACCTGAGGTCGAGGTCGTACGCCGCGGACTCGATCGCTGGGTCGCCGGCCGTCTCATCACCGAGGTCGAAGTCCTGCATCCCCGCGCGATCCGCCGACATGTGCTGGGCGCGGCGGATTTCTCCACCCGTCTCGCCGGCCGGCGCGTCCTGGCCGCCGCGCGCCGCGGCAAATACCTCTGGCTGCCGCTCGACGGCGGCGGTGCGCTGCTCGGCCACCTCGGGATGAGCGGGCAGCTGCTGGTCCAGCCCGCCACCGCGATCGACGAGATCCACCTGCGGGTCCGGATGCGCTTCGCGGACGACGGGCCGCAGCTTCGCTTCGTGGACCAGCGTACCTTCGGCGGCCTGAGCCTGGAGTCCATGACCGACGGCGTTCCGCTGCCGATCGTGCACATCGCGCGCGACCCGCTGGACCCCTTGTTCGACGACGAGGCCTTCATCAGGGCTCTGCGCGCCAAGCAGACCGGCGTCAAGCGCGCCCTGCTCGACCAGAGCCTGATCAGCGGCGTCGGCAACATCTACGCCGACGAGTCGCTGTGGCGCGCCAAGCTGCACTACGAGGCGCCCACCTCCGGGCTGACCAGGCCGAAGGCCGTAGCCCTGCTGGCCGCCGTCCGCGAGGTGCTCACCGAGGCCCTCGGCCAGGGCGGCACATCCTTCGACTCGCTGTACGTGAACGTGAACGGCGAATCAGGGTACTTCGCCCGTTCGCTGAACGCCTACGGCCGGGCCGACGAACCCTGCGGCCGCTGCGGCACCCCGATCCGCCGCGCGGCCTTCATGAACCGCTCCTCGTACTACTGCCCGCGCTGTCAGAAGAAGTAGGACGTGACTCGCTCCGCGGGATGAAACAATGTCCCCATGAGCAGCGAGCACAGCCAGGAGATCGAGGCGCGGTACCGGGCCGCCGAGGCGGAACTGCTACAGCGCTGGCCGGAAACCCGGATGGAGCCCTCGAAGGACCGGATCGAGGCCATCCTGGATGTCCTCGGCAAACCGCAGGACGCGTATCCGTCGATCCACCTCACCGGCACCAACGGCAAGACGTCGACCGCCCGCATGGTCGACGCCCTGCTGCGTGAGCTCAACCTGCGCACCGGCCGCACCACGAGCCCGCACCTGAGCGAGATCCGCGAGCGCATCTGCGTGGACGGCGAGCCGATCGGCCGCGAGCGCTTCACCGAGGTCTACACCGAGCTGCGTCCGTACGCGGAGCTGGTCGACTCGCGCCAGCCGTTCAAGCTGTCGTTCTTCGAGATGACCACCGCCATGGCGTACGCGGCCTTCGCCGAGGCGCCGGTGGACGTCGCGGTCATCGAGGTCGGCCTCGGCGGCACCTGGGACGCGACGAACGTGATCGAGGCGCCGGTCGCCGTCGTCACCCCGATCTCACTGGACCACACCCATCTGCTCGGCGACAACGTGCGCGACATCGCGGAGGAGAAGGCGGGCATCATCAAGGCCGGCGCGATCGCGGTACTCGCGCAGCAGCCGATCGACGCGGCCGAGGTCCTGATGCGGCGCGCGGCCGAGGTCGGCGCCACGGTGGCGCGCGAGGGCATCGAGTTCGGTGTGCTGGAGCGGCAGCTCGCGGTCGGCGGCCAGCAGCTCACGATCAAGGGTCTGTCACAGGAGTACACCGACCTCTTCCTCCCGCTGCACGGCGCGTACCAGGCGGGCAACGCCGCCTGCGCCATCGCGGCCGTGGAGGCGTTCCTCGGCGCCGGCCAAGGCGGCGCGGTGCTCGATCCCGAGGTGGTGCGCGCCGCGTTCGCCAAGGTCACCTCGCCCGGCAGGCTCGAGGTCGTACGCCGCAACCCCGCGGTCATCCTCGACGCCGCGCACAACCCGGGCGGCGCCGCGGCCACGGCCCAGGCGATCAGCGAGGAGTTCACCTTCGAGCACCTGGTCGGCGTCTTCGCGGCGATGCAGGACAAGGACGTGCGCGGCGTGCTCGAGGCCTTCGAACCGGTACTGGACGAGATCGTCGTGACCCGGAACTCCACGCTGCGCTCGATGCCGGTCGAGGAACTGGCCGCGCTGGCCGAGGAGATCTTCGGCGAGGGCCGCGTGACGAGCGCGGACCGGCTCGACGACGCGATCGACCGCGCCCTCGAACTGGCCGAGATCGGCGTCCCCGACCCGAGCCTCGGCGGCTCCGGAGTCCTGGTCACCGGCTCCGTCGTGACGGCCGGAGACGCCGGACGGCTGCTCCGTGGCTGAGGCCGGATCCGGATCCACCGTGAGCCGCGGAGAACCACGCTGAACCACGGCCGGAGGCTGAACGCGACTGAACGAGACTGAACGAGGACCAGACACCCGGGGCGGCTGCCGCGCGGTCGGCCGCATGCCGTAGCGTGGACCCCGCACATGCGACCCGCCGCGAGTAGCGGCGACGACTACCTGGTAGAGGTGACCTGACGATGCGGAGAATGGCCGCGGCGGTCCTCGTGTTCGAGGCCTTCATCGCGCTGTTCTTCGGCCTGGTCGCGGCGAAGCTGTCCTCCGGCGGCGGCTGGCAGCTCGCGATCGGCCTCGGCGCGGCCAGCGTGCTGCTCAGCGGACTGCTGCGGTTCCGCTGGGCGTACTCGCTGGGCTGGGCCCTGCAGGTCGCCTTCATCGGCGCCGGCTTCTGGGTGACCATGATGTTCCCGGTCGGCGTCATCTTCGCGGCCCTGTGGTGGGCCGGCCTGCACTATGGGGCGAAGGGCGAGCGGATCAAGGCCGAGCGGGTGCGGGCCTGGGAGGCCGCGCACGGCGAGTAGGCGCTGCCCCGGCTTCCGTCCGACAGCCGGACCCCGGGTGTGACCTGGCGTGACCTAGGTCATAACATCAGTTGAACACACCCCGTCAGCGAGTACGGGGATCATGGATTGTGGGCGCCTCGATGACGGACGCCCACACGTGCGAAGGGACAGATAGGTGGCGACCCTCGTAGAGCGCTCGCTCGTCTTGGTCAAGCCGGACGGCGTCAAGCGTGCCCTCATCGGCACGATCATCGAGCGGATCGAGCGGAAGGGCATCCGGGTCGTGGCCATGGATCTGCGTTCCCTGCCGCGTGAACTGGTCGAGGAGCACTACGCCGAGCACCAGGGCAAGCCGTTCTTCGAGCCCCTCGTCTCCTTCATGCTCTCCGGCCCCGTCGTCGCCATGGTGATCGAGGGCCACCGCTGCATCGAGGCCTTCCGCACCCTCTCCGGCGCCACCGACCCGGTCAAGGCCGCCCCCGGCACCATCCGCGGCGACCTCGCCACCGACGTCGGCACCACCGTCGTCCAAAACCTCGTCCACGGCTCCGACTCCCCAGCCTCCGCCGAGCGCGAGATCAAGCTCTTCTTCCCCGAGCTGGGCTGATCCGCGCAAATACCGAGGGCGGGCTCGGCGGTGGTGATTGCCGGCTAACGGCCGAGAGCAATATCGCCGCTTCGCGACTGCTGCGATAACCCGGCGCCCGATTGCCAGCGTCTTGTCGTAGCGTTGGCGACCTGCGGAAAATGCCAGAGCTGGAGTCCCACCTCGTGCGGAGCCTTGCCGGTATCCGTGCGTACGTGCGCTGATCGACAAGCATGCTCGGGCGAACAGCAAGCTCTCGAACACTTTGGCTAGCCTTCTTAGATTTATTGCATCCATGAAAGTGTCATGGATGCAAGCTTCTTGAAAGAAGGTTGCCTCGGAGCGGCTGGAGCGCGTAGTCACCGCTCCTGTCGCTCGCGTATGGGCAGAGCGAGCTCTTCGAACTCTTCTTCCCGAGCTGGCCTGATCCGGCGGGAGGGGGCGGCGGTGTCACATGCGGAGGCGGTGCCAGCGGCGCTCGGCGTCGTCCCAGGGGAGGTTGTGGAAGTACTCGGCGCGCTTGACCGCTTCGTCCCAGGTGTAGGTCTTCTTGGACAGGACGTGGTGCTGGCGGTCCCAGGTCGAGAGCTCCAGGAAGTAGGTGCCGCCGGGCCCGCCTTGTGAAGTCGAGGGCGGGCCCGCGGCGGCGATGCTGATCCGTACGTAGCGGTCCAGCGGGCTCTTGCTGTACAGGATCGCGGGATGGCCTGCCTCCGGGCAGAACATCTGGTCCTCGGTCGGCTCGATGTCGTCCTCGGAGAACAACACCCAGGTGTGACCGTGGTCGCACTCCATGCCGTACCACGTCGCCACGTGCGTCATCCTTCCGTCACGGGCATGGCCCGCCGCCGACCTGGTAGTACAGGTGCGAGTTGCCGATTCCGTGAGCATCATTCCACGCGTTGACGTGCGGGCCGACCTTATTGCCGTCGCCGAAGTTGTGTCCCCACTGGTCGTCGCGCCAGCCGGCGGTGCCGTGGTTGTCGTGTGCGTTGGCGGGGTCGGCGTTGCTCTGGCCCATGAGCTTGTCGGGGTTCGTGCCGCGCGGCGCGCCGCGGTAGCTCGACGCCGTGATGGGCTTCGGCCGGCCGCCGAAGTCGCCTGCCACCTCCGAGGCCGCGGCCCGCGCGGCGCGCCGGTTCGGGAACGTGAAGTTGCCGATGCCGTGGCTGCTGTCGGGCAGTTCGACGCCGCCGTGCCGGGCGGCGATCTGGCGCAGGATCTGCCGTCCGTCGTCGGAGAGGAAGTCGCGCAGGCCCAGCGGGTCGAGGTGCGAGATCGGGTTGACGACGTAGCCGTGGTGGTTGGGCGCGGGGTCGAGGCCGAGCGGGTCCGGGGTGTTGTACCGGCCGGTGCCCGGGTCGTAGTAGCGCTCGTAGTTGTAGTAGAGGCCGGTCTCAGCATCGTGATACTGGCCGGGGAAGCGCAGCGGGCAGTCGAGTTCGCGCTCCGGCGCGGCGCCCGGCGCGAGTTCGCCCCACAGGTCCGTGCGGCGACGCCACTCGACGATGCCGTCCGGGGTGACCAGTTCGGTCGGGGCGCCGACGAGGTCGGTCACGATCGCGTGGAAACGGCGGTCGATCTCCTGCGCGGACGCGTCCGCGAGGTGCGTGCGCTTCTCCTGGACGATCGGGGTGAAGCCGCCGGGCTGGTAGTCCCAGCTGGTCACGGACACCTCCGCGCGGCCCGCGACCTCGTGCCGCTGCTCGGCCAGCGTCGTTCCGTCCCAGCAGAAGCGGTACTCCTCGACCGGCATCCCGTCCGCGCCGAGCCGCTGCTTGGCCACGCGCCGGCCGAGCGGGTCGTAGCGGTAACGCCAGCGGCCGTTGTCGGGAGTGCTCGCCTCGGTGAGCCGGTCGAAGGCGTCGTATGCGTACTCCCACACCTTCTCGGTGCCGGACAACGTACGCCGAACCGCCTTGGTCAGCCGCCCCTGGCCGTCGTACTCGTACCGGGTACGACCGGCGTTGGAGCTGTGAAGTAGCGTGCCGGTCAGCTCGCGCGGTCCGTCGGCGTCGCCGGCGATGTTGCCGGACGCGTCGTAGGCGTACGTCTCGTTCCAGGCTGCCGCGGTCACGGCCGTGACGCGTCCGAGCGTGTCGAGTTGGAACTGAGTGGCGCCGGAGAACGAGTCGGTGACCGAGGTCGGCGTGTCGTCCGCGCGGTAGGTCCAGGTGCGTTCGAGCAGCAGGTTCGAGCTGGCCGAGCCGGATGTCGCACCGCCCTCGACCGCGAGCAGCCTTCTTGCGGTCGTCCGGCCGACGGCGTCGAATTCCTGCGTCAGGGCCGTGTTCGAGCTGAGCCAGCGGTACGTCTCGCGGCCGAAGGCGTCGTTCCCGAAGACCATCTGGTCCCGACCGTCCGCCGAGAGCGCGATCGGCATGCCCAGCGCATCGTATTGCCACGCGGAGACGCGCGAGCTCGGCGTCGTCCGCTCGACGGTCTGGCCGAGTGCGTCGTACGCGGTGCGCACCGCGAAGCCGTCGATGCTCTCCTCGACGACCCGGCCGAGGCCGTCCATGCGGTAGCGCAGCTCGGTCTCGGCGCTGCTCGCCGCGGTCAGGTTGCCGTTCGCGTCGTATTCGAAGGCTGTGACGTGCTCGCCGTCCACGCGCTGCTCGACGACTCGGCCGAGCACGTCGCGCACCAGCGCCACGTGCTGACCGACTCCGTTGACGCGCTCGACGATACGGCCGGCCGCGTCGTAGTCGTACGTCAGGGTCCTGCCGTTGAAGTCCGTCTCGCCGACCAGGTTGCCGGCCGCGTCGAAGGCGTAGGTCCAGCGCAGCCCGGCGGGGTTGGTCACCGCGGTCAGCCGCATTTGGCTGTCGTAGTCGAACGTGTGGCGTGTGCCGTCGGGATCCGTGCGCGCGACGAATGCGCGGAACGCGCCTACCTCGAATCGCGTCTCGAGCCCGGCCTGATCGACGTGCGTGAGCAGGTTGCCCGCGGCGTCGTAGGTCCACGTCTCGCTCGCGCCGTCCGGGAAAGCCCGGGACACGTGCCGGTCCTCATCGTCGTAGCCGAGCGCGGTGACGGCTCCGAGCGGGTCGACGATGCGCACGACCCGGCCGCGCTCGTCCCGCTCCAGGCCCAGCACCGCGCCGGTGGCCGCGGTGATCGCCGCCGGCAGCCCGGCCGCGTCCACGGCCACCTCGGTGCGCTGACCGAGCGCGTCCACGACCGCGCTCAGCGCACCGCGCTCGCTGTGCTCGTACCGGGTGACGGCGCCGAGCGGGTCAGTGGCGGCCAGCAGGTTCCCTCGAACGTCGTATTCGTAGGACCACCGCGAGCCGTCCGCGTCCACGAGTTCCACCGGTTGGCGGAACGCGTTGTACCGCGCCGCGAGCACGCTGCCGTCTTGCCGCTCGATGCGGACCGCGTCGCCGCGTTCGTCCCTCTGCATGCGGACCGTGCCGCCGAGCGCGTCCGTGTTGGACAGCACCCTGCCATAGCGATCGGACTCGGTACGCGTCACCGCGCCGAGAGGATCCACGACCTCGACGATGTGCCCGTACTCGTCCATCCGGTAGGACGTCGTCTCGCCGAGCGCCGTGGTGAACCGGGTCACGCGCTCCGCCGCGTCGTACTCGAGCCGCCCGGCCAGCGACCCGTCCTCGCCGCCGGTCGCGACCACGCGGCCGTGCTCGTCGTACGTATACGAGTAGCGGTAGCCGATCCGGTCGATCCAGGCGGTGATCCGGTCCTCGTCGTCGTACTCGAAGCAGTGCGGCTGCCGGCTGGAGTCGATGATTTCGACGAGCCGGCCCGCCATGTCGTACCGGAATTCGCGCAGCGGCCGGTTGCTCTGTGCGCCGTCGAAGTGGATTCCGCTGACGCGTACGCCCTCGCGGGTGTCGACCGTCGTGACGCGCAGGTGAATGCCGCCGGAGTGGTAGACGTCCGTGGGCGCCCCCTCCGCGTCGCAGACGAACGTGATCCGGTTGCCATTGCGGTCGACGACGGCTCCGAGCGGCCGGAATGCCTCGGGGCGCGGCCCGGGAGGGAACTCCAGCACGCGGCCGAGTTCGGTCTGCTCGATCACGATGCGGTCCTGCGCGCGGTCCCACGAAAGCGGCCAGCGCGCGCCCGCCGAGGGCAGCGTGGTCTGGCCGTGCACGGTCGGGACGGGGTAGTGCAGCACGACGCCGTCCGGCGCGAAGTAGTGCACCCCGTCCGCGTCCACCTGGACCCGCTGGTCGAGGCTGGAGGCCCAGCTGCGGCCGAACAGCCGGCCCTTCCGGTACGAGGAGATGTGCGCGCGTTCCAGGACGAGATCGAGCACGCCGGGCAACCGCGCATCGATCTGCTGCAGCAGCATGTCCCCGGAGCTCGGATCGACCGGGTCGGTCGGGCAGGTCGGGCGATCACCGACCGGGGTGGACTCGTGGAACGGGTCGCCGCCGGTCGCGTTCGGCACGTTCTCGTTCCCGCCGCCCTTCGGCAGGCCGCCGCTGTTCGGCTTGATGCCGCCGGCGGCCGAGTCGCCCGAGCCGTCCAGGCCGTGCATCACGTCCGTGAAGCCCTGGGTGTTCTTCGCCTCGCCCTCGAGGGTGCGCCCGAGATTGCCCTCCTCGGTGTCCGCGACCTTCGATATGAGGTTTTTACTGATCGTCTGCGCGGAACTGTCGCAGGCCTCGGCGAGGTCCTTGGCCGCCTGTTCCGCGGTCTGCACCATGAATCTGCCCGACATCAGAAACTCAACCCCGCAAGCCCGTTCCGCAACGTCTGCCCATGCCCGACCATCGTGTCCGCATGCGAACGGATCACCGAGATCTGCTGCCGCGCCTCGGCCTCATCCACGCTGAACGAGGAACCGGCCCCGGATCCCGCCGAGGAGGTGTTTCCCCAGTCCAGGCCGGACAGCAGGGTCTGCACCTTCGCCATGAACGGCTTGAGCGCCGCGTCCATCACCTTGCCGAGCACGTACTGCTCCAGATCCTCGATCAGTGACTTGCCGGCTGCCTGCCCCGCGGCGATGATCGCCGGCAGCAAGGCCTCCGCGATCCCGAACGTCGCGACCGCCGCGGCCTGGTCGGCGAAGAACTCCACCGCCATCTCCACCATCTGCACGACGGCGAGCCCCTTCTGCACCACGATGTACGCCGCCCACGCGTCCAACGCGTCCGCGACGATTCCGGCGCCCTCCACGATCTCGTTCACATGCGCCGTGGACAGCTCGGCCCACCCCGACGTCATCTGCTGCGTCGACGCACCCTGATGCGCCTGCGCCAGCTTCTGCACCGCGTCCGAAGCGTCCTGGTGGGTACGCTCCACCGCCTGGCCGAACTCCCTGACCAGCGACGCGAACTGCGAAATCGAATCCTCATTGATATAAGGCCACTCAATGCCGATCACATTGAGGAAGTTCACCAAGGGACCCGGAAGGTCATCG